>DAIEIL010000053.1 GCA_027352645.1 Rhodobiaceae bacterium
GTAGCGGAGAAGGACGCGGTCTCGCTCACGAAGAAGCTTCTCGGCGAAGCGGAAGTGAAGCCCATCGGTCTTGGTGCGCGCGACTCGCTCCGCCTCGAAGCGGGGCTCTGCCTCTATGGCCACGACATTGACGAGACGACGACGCCCGTCGAAGGCGCGCTCACCTGGGTTATCAGCAAGCGCCGTCGCGAGGAAGCGAACTTCCCGGGCGCGAAGATCATTCTTGGCCAGATCGCGAACGGTGCGTCGAGAAAGCGCGTCGGCCTTTTGCCGGAAGGCAAGGCGCCCGCGCGCGAAGGTACGGAGATCGTCGCGGACGGCAAGGTTATCGGCACGATCACCAGCGGCGGTTACGGCCCGACTGTCGGCGGACCGATCGCCATGGGCTATGTCGACACGAGCCACGCCAAGGTCGGCACGGACGTTGAATTGATGGTGCGGGGCAAGGGGCGACCGGCAAAGGTCGTTGCCATGCCTTTCGCCGAGAAACGTTTTCACAAGACGAAATAAGTCAGGGAATAGAGAGATGAGCGAGATCCGTTTCACCGACCAGCATGAATGGGTGCGCGTCGAAGGCGATGTGGCGACGGTGGGCATCACCGACTACGCGCAGGAACAGTTGGGCGATGTCGTCTATGTGGAACTGCCGGAAGTCGGCAAGACCATCGCGCAGGGCGACGAGGCAGCCGTGGTCGAAAGCGTGAAGGCGGCAAGCGAGGTCTATGCGCCCGTGTCCGGCGAAGTCGTTGAGGTCAATGGCGATCTCGAAGCAGCACCCGGCGGCGTCAACGAAGATGCGATGGGCAAGGGCTGGTTCGTGAAGCTGAAGCTTTCCGACAAGTCCGAGCTTGCCAAGCTGATGGATGAAGACGCCTACAAGAGCTTCGTCGAAGGTCTCGCCTGATTTTTTCAATGTAACGGTGCCCCCATGCGCTACCTGCCACTGACCCAAGCCGACCGCCGCGAAATGCTCGGCGTCATCGGCGCGAAGAGCGTCGACGACCTGTTCCGCGATGTGCCGGAACGCGCCCGACGCGATGGCTTCGTCGATCTGCCGCGGCGGCAGGGCGAGCTTGAAGTCGAGCGCGCGCTGACCAAGATGGCGGCGAAAAATGTATCGGCGGATTCCGTTCCCTTCTTCATCGGTGGCGGCGCCTATCGCCATCACGTGCCGTCGGTGGTCGACCATCTGATTCAGCGTTCGGAGTTCCTGACCTCCTACACGCCCTATCAGCCGGAGATCACGCAAGGCACGCTGCAATATCTCTTCGAGTTCCAGACGCAAGTGGCGCTGCTGACCGGCATGGATGTCGCCAATGCGTCCATGTATGACGGCTCGACGGCCTGCGCCGAAGCCGTGCTGATGGCGCATCGTGTAACGAAGCGGAAGAAGGCGGTGCTTTCCGGCACGCTTCATCCGCATTACCGCGCCGTCGTCGAAAACCTTTGCGAGGCGGGCGGCGATCCCGTCGAGGCGCTGGCGCCCGCACTGCCCGGCAAGACCGAAGACATCATTGCCCGCATTGCCGACGATACGAGCTGCGTCGTCGTGCAGACGCCGACCTATTTCGGCGAACTCATCGATCTGCGCGCCATTGCGGACGCCGCGCATGCCAAGGGCGCTCTGCTCATTGCGGTCGTTCCGGAGATCGTCTCTCTCGGCCTTGTCACGCCGCCCGGCGAAATGGGCGCCGACATCGTGGTTGGCGAAGGTCAGTCGATCGGCAACGGGCTCAACTTCGGCGGACCCTATGTCGGCCTCTTTGCCACGCGCACGAAATATGTGCGCCAGATGCCGGGCCGACTCTGCGGCCAGACGGTCGATGCCGAAGGCAAGCGCGGCTTCGTGCTGACGCTTTCGACCCGCGAGCAGCATATCCGCCGCGAAAAGGCGACCTCGAACATCTGCACCAATTCCGGTCTCTGTGCGCTTGCCTTCACGATCCATCTGTCGCTGCTGGGCGAGGATGGCTTCAAGCGTCTCGCGCGCATCAATCACGCGAATGCGGTGAAGCTCGGCTCTGCGCTTTCGGGCGTTGCCGGCGTCGAGCTTCTCAACGACGCGTTCTTTAACGAGTTCACCATCCGTCTGCCGAAGTCGGCGACTACGGTCGTCGACGCGCTCGCCGACAAGGGCGTGCTCGGCGGTCTGCCGGCGAGCCGCCTCATTCCGGGCAATGCAACGCTCGACAATCTGCTCATCGTTGCTTCGACAGAAATCAATACCGATCAGGATCGTGCCGACTTTGTGGCCGCGCTGAAGGAGGTGCTCTGATGTCCGGCATGAATAATCAGGGCCGCCCCACCGCTGCGGGCGAGGCATCGTCGAGCAGCTTCGAAACCTATACGGGCAACAAGGGTCTTCGCCTCGAAGAGCCGCTGATTTTCGAACTCGACAATCCGGGCGCGACGGGCGTCGATCTCGACGAGCCGGAAGGTTATGAGCCGAAGCTCGGCGCCTTCGAGCGCAAGGCGCGGATCGGCCTTCCCGGCATGTCCGAACCCGACGTGATGCGCCATTACGTGCGTCTCTCGCGCAAGAACTATTCGATCGACGCAGGCCTCTATCCGCTCGGCTCCTGCACGATGAAGCACAATCCGCGCCTCAACGAAAAGATGGCGCGGCTGCCGGGCTTCGCGGACGTGCTTCCGCTCCAGCCGCAGAAGACGCTGCAGGGTGCGCTGGAACTGATGGACACGCTTGCCCATTGGCTCAAGGAACTGACCGGCATGCCCGCCGTTGCCATGTCGCCCAAGGCGGGCGCCCATGGCGAGCTTTGCGGCATGATGGCGATCCGCGCGGCGCTGGTCGCGCGCGGCGAGGGCGACAAGCGCACGCGCATTCTCGTGCCTGAATCGGCGCATGGCACCAATCCGGCGACTGCCGCGCTTCTTCAGTACAAGGTCGATGCGATTCCGGCGACGGCGGATGGCCGCGTCGATCTCGCAGCCTTCAAGGCGAAGCTCGGGCCGGACGTCGCCGCGATCATGCTCACCAACCCGAACACCTGCGGATTGTTCGAGCGCGACATCATTGAGATTGCCGACGCTGTGCATGAAGCGGGCGCCTACTTCTATTGCGATGGTGCGAACTTCAACGCCATTGTCGGCCGGGTGCGTCCGGGCGATCTCGGCGTCGACGCCATGCATATCAACCTGCACAAGACCTTCTCGACGCCGCATGGCGGCGGTGGTCCGGGCGCGGGCCCGGTGGTGTTGTCCGAGGCGTTGGCGCCTTTCGCGCCGCTGCCTTATGTCGTGCACGGGGCGGACGGTTTCCGCCTCGTTGAGACGGAAGGGGAGGCCAAGGCCGACGGTTCGCATCCCTTCGGCCGCATGGTCGCCTTCCATGGCCAGATGGGCATGTTCGTGCGCGCCATGGCTTACATGATGAGCCACGGTTCGGACGGTCTCCGGCAGGTTGCGGAAGATGCGGTGCTGAATGCGAACTACGTTCTCGCCTCGCTGAAGGATCATCTCTCGGCGCCTTTCGAGGGGCCCTGCATGCATGAGGCGCTGTTCGACGATCGTTTCCTGAAGGGCACAGGCGTCGAGACGCTCGACTTCGCCAAGGCGATGATCGACGAGGGCTACCATCCGATGACCATGTATTTCCCGCTGGTCGTCCATGGCGCTCTGCTGATCGAGCCGACCGAAACGGAATCGAAGCACACGCTCGACCAGTTCATCGGCACGTTGAAGCATCTCGCTCAGGCAGCGAAGGGCAACGACAAGTCGCGCTTCACCGGCGCGCCGCATTTCGCGCCGCGTCACCGCCTCGACGAGACGCTCGCCGCGCGCAATCCGGTTCTGCGCTGGCAGGCCGAGACGCCGAAGCAAGCGGCGGAATAATGGAAGAGAGGCGCTTCATCGATCTTGCGCTCACCAATGAGGTGAACGCCGGTATTCTGGAGCGCCTTTTGTCTCTCGCACTGCCGGATTCCTGGCTTGTTTCGGGCTCGCTCTTCCAGACGGTGTGGAACGGGCTGACAGGCCGCGTGCCGGGCTACGGCATCAAGGACTACGACGTCTTCTATTTCGATCGCGATACCTCATGGGAAGCGGAAGACGCCGTCATTCGCCGCTGCGCGGAGACCTTTGCCGATTTCGATGTCGAGATCGAGGTTCGCAATCAGGCCCGTGTGCATCTCTGGTATCCGGAGAAATTCGGCATCGCCTATCCGGCACTTTCCTCGTCGACGGAAGGGATCGACCGCTTCCTCGCGCCGGCCTGCATGGTCGGGATTGCACCGGGGAGCCTGCGCGTCTATGCGCCTCACGGTTTCGACGACATTGAGGCCGTGACCATCCGTCCGAACCGTGTCGCGAATTTCAGCGCGGAGCGCTATGCCGAAAAGGCCGCACGGTGGAAGGCGAAATGGCCGGAGTTGACTGTGCTTCCGGCCTGACCTCAGGCGGACTTCAGCCGCTCCACGAAAAACACGATCACGCGCTTGGCCGCCTCCTTTGTCGGCTGACCGTCTTCGTCGATCAGGTCTTCGGTCAGCACCGAATGGGGCTTGGGCTCGGGCGATTTGGGATTGGCATATTTGTCGTCGATCTCGATGCCCTCGAAGGCGTCGCCCAGCTCGCGACGAAGCGTCTCGAATCGCTCTCCCGGCGAGGTGACGTCGCCCTTGAAGCGCAGGCCGAGCACCTTGTCGCCCCTGCCTCCTTGTTCAACTGGGGCGCAGCGGTCCTTCAGGCAGGCGAGTTCTTCCGGGCTTACATGAAGCGCGGCCTTGCGTGCGGCCCCGAAGGGAAAGGGCAGCGAAGGTTGCGAGAGGACGGGTGCCATGAGCGCCGGCTCCATCATCATCGAGAGCGCAAAATTTCCGGAGAAGCACATGCCGATGGCGCCGACACCCTTGCCGCCCGCCTCTTCATGCGCGTGGCGGGCGAGTGCCCGCAGCCAGTCCGTGACGGGGCTCGAGTGATGGCTTGCGAGCACATGGAATTCACGGCTGATGCAGACCCTGGCGAGCGACTTCACAACATAGCCGACGCTCGGCCCCGGTCCTGCAACTCCGACGAGGAGGGGCATGTAGACCCGAAAGCCCGCCGCGACGACCCAGTCGGCGAAGCGCACGACATTGGGCGTGATGCCGGGGATTTCGTGGATGACGATGACGGCGGGGCCGTGCCCCCGCACATAGACGGGCTTTGTCGCGCCTTCATGGGTGAACTCGGACGGCGTGTAGTCGCTGAGCATGGCGCATCCTCCCTGAGCCTTGCGAGAAGGCTAGCGGAGGGAGGAAAAGCGGCCAAACAAAAACCCCGCCACGAGGGCGGGGTTCTGGTCTCGGCGGTTTCGAAAAAGCTCAGTGGAGCTTCGACGAAAGTTCCGCGATCGATGTTTCGACGATGCTCGCGTCCTTCGCGGCGTCGACCTTTTCGGCGATCAGCTTGTTCGCGGCGCTGACGGCGATGTCGGCGGCGACGGCACGAACTTCCTGCAGGGCTTGGGTTTCGGCCTGACGGATCTTGTCCTCGGCAACCTGCTGACGACGCTCGACGAGCGCCTTGAGGTTGGTCTGGCTTTCTGCCGCCAGACGTTCCGCTTCGGCTTTGGCCTGGGCGACGATCTCGTCGGCTTCCTTCATCGCTTCCGTCTGCTTGCGCTGGTAGGAGGCGAGGAGCTGTTGCGCCTCTTCACGCAGACGGCGAGCTTGCTCAAGTTCGTCGGCGATCTCGGTCGAACGCTTGTCGAGCTGGGCCGCGAGCATGCCCGGCACCTTCATATAGATCAGGATGCCGATGAAGATGAGAAGCGCGACAAGGACCCAGAACTGGCCAGTGGCGAGAAATTCCATGTTCCTAGCTCCGCTTCAGGGCGGCATCGACCGCGTTTTCGGTCGCCGCCTTGTCGGCATCCTCGCCGAGCAGGCGGGTGACAATGGCGCCGGCGACATCGATCGCCACGAGACGGACATTGGCCAAGGCCGATGCCTTCGTCGCGGCAATGCTCGCTTCCGCAGCGGCGATCTTGCCGGCGAGGCTCGCTTCAGACTCATGCCGCTGCTTGTCGGTTTCGGCCGTCAGACGGTCGCGCGTTTCCTGTGCGATCGCATGAGCCTTGGCGCGAGCCTCGGCAAAGGCCTTTTCGTAAGCCGCGATAGCCGCGTCGGTCTGCGCCTTGGCGGCACCCGCCTGCTCCAGATCCGACGAGATGCGTCCACGCCGTTCCTCGATCACGCGGGCGATGCGCGGCAAGGCGAGCCGCGACATCAGCAGATAGAGAACGCCGAAAACGAGAACGAGCCAGATGACCTGCGAAGAGAAGGTCTGGGCATTGAACGGAGGAAACCCTCCGCTATGCGCCTCTTGCGGCACACCCGTTTCCGTCGTGACATGCTCAAGCGCGGCATCAGCCGCACCGGGCATTGCGCCGGTCGGGGTGTCGGTGGTCACGCCTTCATTGACCGCCATATCTTGGGCCATTTGGGACTCCAGTCAGGCTCAACTCAAGCTGGCCGCCCGAAAGCGGCCAGCATTCCGCGGAAGATCGATCAGACTGCGAAGAGAAGGATCAGCGCGACGAGCAGCGAGAAAATGCCGAGCGCTTCCGTCACGGCGAAGCCGAAAATCAGGCGGCCGAACTGGCCGTCAGCGGCGGACGGATTGCGCAGCGCGCCAGCGAGGTAGTTGCCGAAAATCGTGCCGAGGCCGATGCCCGCGCCACCCATGCCGAGGCAAGCGATGCCGGCGCCGATGTACTTTGCTGCGATGGGATCCATAGTGAAGTGCTCCTTCAGGGTTGTCCGGTTAGTCCTTGGGAACGGCGAAATGCCGAACCAAACTCTTTCATTCGAATACAGGCTTCGCGCCGCGCCTCAGTGGCCGGGGTGCATCGCGTCGTGGAGATACATGCAGGTCAGGATCGCGAAGACATAGGCCTGCAGCGCGGCGACCAGCAGCTCAAGTCCGGTCAGCGCCACGATCATCGCCATCGGCAGAATGGCGCCGAAATAACCGACGGTACCCATGGCGCCGAAGGTGAGAACGAAGCCGGCGAAGACTTCGAGCGTGATGTGACCGGCGAGCATGTTCGCGAAAAGACGGACGGAGTGGCTGATCGGGCGCGAGAAGTAGGAAATCACTTCGATCGCGACCACGAGCGGCAGAAGCACGATCGGCACACCGGACGGCACGAAAAGGCGGAAGAACTTGAAGCCGTGGAGGTAGATGCCGGTAAGCGTCACGCCGAGGAACACGGTGATCGCCAGCGCGAAGGTGACGATGATGTGGCTCGTGGCGGTGAAGGCATAGGGGAAGAGGCCGATCACGTTCGTGAAGAAGATGAACATGAAGAGCGTGAAGACGAAGGGGAAGAAGCGGATCGCCTCATGGCCGGCATTGTCGCGGACCATGTTGTAGATGAATTCGTAAAACATCTCGGCGGCGGCCTGGAAGCGGCCGGGAACCATCGCCTTGCGGCCCATCGCCAGAACCGTGAATGCGGTCACGACGCAGGCCGTCACCACCATCCAGAGGCTCGAATTGGTAAAGGAGGCGTCAAAGCCCCCGATCTGCAGCGGAACGATCTTTTGGATCATGAACTGGTGCAACGGATCGACGGGGAAACTACCCGCGTGTTCGGCTTCTGCTGCCACGGCGCCTGACCTTACCTTTTGTCGACGGGCGATTGCCCGCTCTGATCCTGCTTCACTCCGCCGCTCTTATGGGCTTCATCGTAAGCCCTTGTCGCGCGGAGCACATTTCTCACACCGGCTACCGTGCCAAGCCCCGTGAAAATGACGAGGCAGAGCGGCATGGTGCCAAAAACCCGATCGAGACCCCATCCGATGGCCGCCCCAACCACGACGCCCGAAATGAATTCGGAGGACAGGCGGAGTGCAACGCTCATATCGGACGGCTTGCTCGGGGCCGTCTCTTTATCCGGCTGAGGACGAGCCCATTTTGCCGTTCTGCGCGCCGTCTGGATCCGCTGATCCAGTTCGGCAAGCAATTTGTCGTCGGCAGGCGGCTGGCCTCCGTCGTTTCGAATTTCCGAGCCCTCTTTGTCAGCCAAACTTCCGCTCCGCCGTCAAAAAGGCCCAGCAAAATCGCTTCGAAACCTCGAAAGCCCCGCCTCAAGCCGCGCGCACCCTACTTGCGGGGCAATAGGCTGTCAAGAACCCGGTAACTGTTCTTAAGTCTTTGTGATGAAACGATAATTCGGCGCTCTCTTGCGCTGCGGCAATCAGCGCCACGCCAAGGCCGAGTCGC
>DAIEIL010000061.1 GCA_027352645.1 Rhodobiaceae bacterium
AGCATGGTGAGCGGCGCATTGGCAGCCTGCGGGGCGCGCGCATATTTGAAGCGCTTGTCGACCAGATGCACTTCCCTGCCCCAGACGCCGGTGAGCAGCCAATCGCGGATTTCGGCCGTCTCGCCGCGCAGCAGCGGCAACAGCGAGCGCCCATGCGTCCTCTGCCGCACCTCCACGCCGAAGATACCGGCCAGCGTGGCGAAAAGATCGACGCTCGTGGTCAGCGCATCGCAGGTGCCGGACGCAACGCCGGGATGCGCGATGAGCAGCGGAATATGCCCAAGCGGGTTGTAGACCGGCACGCCGGGCTTTCCCCAAATATCCTTCTCGCCGAGATAATGCCCGTGATCGGTGCAGAGAATGAACACCGTGTCGTCCCAGAGCCCGTGGCGATCCACGGCATCGAGGATCTTCCCGAACCAGTGATCGATCATGGTGAGCTTGCCGCCATAGGACGCGCGAAGCTGGCGCGCCTGCGCCTCGCTCAACACGCCCTTGGCGATCGCGCCCTGCATATAGGGCGGCCAGATGATGTTCGGGCCATCCCAGTCGGCGTCGTACATCGAGGCGTAGGGCTCGGGCGTATCGAAAGGTTCATGCGGATCGAACTCGTCCACGAACAACATGAAGCGCTGGTGGTGGCCGGCATTCTCGTCGAGCCAGCGGGCAGCGGCGGCCATGGTGCGCGGGCCCGGAAAATCGGTCTCGCTGCGGAAATAGCTCCGCGAATTGTCGTAGGGCATAGGTGGGCGGAAAAGGTTCGGCGCGCCCGTCCAGCTCGGATCGGGCAACGTCTTCCAAGGGTCGCCTTCGTGGCCGCGCTGATAGTCCCATGCGGTGAAGTCGACATGGAAGTTCTCGCCGCCGGTCTCGAAGAGATGCGGATGATCGGAAATGAGCTGCGTGACGACACCGGCCTTGCGCAACTCATAGGTGATCGCGTCTTCCCAAAGCTCAATGGACCCCCAGGGCTTCCATAGGAAATCCAGCGCGCCGCAGAGAATGTCGTGCCGCGCAGGCATGCAGGGAAGCGAGCCCGTGTAGTGCTTCGTGAAGCGCGTCGCGCGAGCGGCGAAGCGATCCATGTTGGGCGTGGCGAATTCCGTTCCGCCATAGGCGCCGAGCATATGCCGGTTGAGGCTGTCGAGCAGGATGACGATGGCGTTCTTCGGAACGCCGCTCGCCATGCCTGCTGCGACGCTCACTCTATTCCACCACTTGTTTCGTCGCACCTCGTCTCGCATTGAGCCGCTTCGTCGCCCATAGGTTGAGCGACTCGACGCCAATCGAGAAGGCGACCGCGAAGTAGAGATAGGCCTTGGGAATGTGGAAGTGCATGGCGTCCGCAATCAGCGAAACGCCGATCAGGATGAGGAAGCTCAGCGCCAGCATCTTCACCGTCGGGTGCGCGTCGACGAACCGGCTGAGCGGCTCGGCGGCGAACAACATCACGCACACAGCCGCAATAACCGCGACGGCCATGATCGAGAAATGATCGGACATGCCGACCGCCGTCATCACGGTATCGAGCGAGAAGATGATGTCGATAATGCCGATCTGCGCGACAACCGACCAGAGACCGGGGGCCTTGCTGCTCTCCTTCGGCCCGTGGTCGTCGCCCCCTTCGACGGAATGATGAATTTCAAGCGTCGCCTTGGCGATCAGGAAAAGGCCACCGATGGAAAGAATGATATCGCGCCAGGAAATCGCCAGATCCAGCACCGTCAAAACGGGCTGATTCAGCGTAACGATCCATGCGACCGAAGCGAGCAGGCCGAGGCGCGTAATAAGCGCAGCGGCCAGGCCCAGACGGCGGCCCGTCTTCCGCTTCTCGATTGGAAGGCGCGAGGCAAGAATGGAAAGAAAAATAAGATTGTCGACACCGAGAACGATCTCCAGGACCGTCAGCGTCAGCAGACTTGCCCAGTTTTCCGGGCTCGAAATGATTTCCCACATGATGGAGGCTAGATGTGCAGCGCGCGACCGAAGGCGTCAAGCACTGACTCGTGCATCGTCTCACTGAGGGTAGGATGCGGAAAAATGGTCTGCATGAGCTCGGCTTCGGTTGCTTCCAGGGTTCTCGCAACCGTATAGCCCTGAATGAGTTCTGTCACCTCCGCGCCGATCATATGGGCGCCGAGAAGTTCCCCGGTCTTTGCGTCGAAGATCGTCTTGACGAGGCCGTCGGGTTCTCCGAGCGCGATCGCCTTGCCATTGCCACGGAAGGGAAACCGGCCGACCCTGATTTCGCGCCCGCCCTCTCCCGCCTTGGCCTCGGTCAGACCGACGCTGGCAATCTGCGGATATGAATAGGTACAGCCCGGCACTTTCGTGACATCGAGCGGATGAAGTCCCTTAAGCCCCGCCAGCCGCTCAACCGCCATCACGCCTTCATGCATGGCCTTGTGCGCGAGCCAGGGCGCGCCGACGAGATCGCCTATCGCATAGATGCCCTTCACGCCCGTCTCGAGCCATTCATTGACCACAACATGGCCACGCTCGACCTTCACGCCTGCCGCTTCCAGCCCCAGATTTTCGACATTGCCGGTGATGCCCACTGCGGAAATCACGCGCTCGGCAGTCACCTGCTGAGTCTTGCCATCCTTTGTCACAATCGTCGCGGTGACGCTGTCCGCGCCCTTGTCGAGCTTTTCGACCTTGGCGGAGGTCAGGATCGTCATGCCCGATTTTTTGAAAGCCTTAGCGGCCAGCGCGGAGATTTCAGCATCCTCGACCGGCAGGATGCGGTCCATCACCTCAACCACCGTCACCTCGGCACCGAATGCGCGGTAGAAGCTCGCGAACTCTATGCCGATGGCGCCGGAGCCGATGACCAGAAGCGACTTGGGCATGGCGGGCGGCACCATCGCCTCGCGATAGGTCCAGACGAGCTTGCCGTCGGGCTCCAGTCCCGGAAGCATGCGTGCCCGCGCGCCGGTTGCTAGAATAATGTTCTTCGCCGTGAGCTCGCTCTTGCCGGCCTTGCCCTCGACGGCAACCTTGCCCGCGCCGGCCAGCCTGCCTACGCCCTCGATCACATCGACCTTGTTCTTCTTCATCAGGAACTTGACACCGTTGGACAGCGTCTCGGCCACCTTGCGGCTGCGCTTCACCACAGCGGCCGCATCGAATGAGATGTTGTCGGCCTTGATGCCGAACTCTTCGAGCCTGTGCAACGTGTGGTAAATCTCCGCCGAGCGCAGCAGCGCCTTGGTCGGAATGCAGCCCCAGTTGAGACAGATGCCGCCAAGCGCGTCGCGCTCGACGATGGCGGTCTTGAGGCCAAGCTGGCCCGCGCGCACGGCGGCGACATAGCCGCCGGGGCCCGAGCCGATGATGACGAGATCGTAGTTGGTGTCGGCCATCGCTCAGATCCCTTAAAGCAGCATCGAAGGCGGATATTCGACGAAGGCCTTGAAGGCTTCGAGGAACTGCGCACCGAGAGCGCCGTCGATGGCGCGGTGATCGCAGGACATCGTCACCGTCATCACCGTCGCCGTCTCGACCTTGCCGTTGCGCACCACGGCCCGTTCCTCCCCCTTGCCCACGGCGAGGATCGCCGCCTGCGGGGGATTGATGACGGCCGTGAAGTTCTTGATGCCGAACATGCCGAGATTGGAAATCGAGAAGCTGCCACCTTCGAATTCCTGCGGCTTCAGCTTCTTCGTCCGCGCCCGTTCGGCAAGCTCCTTCGCCTCCGCCGAGATTTCGGCAAGGCCCTTCGTTTCGGCATGGCGGATGATCGGCGTGATGAGGCCGCCGTCGAGCGCGACCGTAATGCCGATATCGGCATGTTTGTGCTTCAGAAGCGCCGTGCCTGCGAAACTCACATTGGCGTTGGGAACCTTCATCAGCGCAAGCGCCGACGCCCGGATCAGGAAGTCGTTGACCGAAAGCTTGACGCCGCCCGTCTCGTTCAGATGCTTCCGGACACGGAGCAATTCGTCGAGTTCGCAGTCTATGGTGAGATAGAAGTGCGGAATCTCCTGCATCGCCTGAGTGAGACGCCGTGCGATGGTGCGGCGCATGCTGTCGAGCGGCACCTCATCGTAGGAGCCGGCCTCGTAGAAGGCACGCGGATCGACGGAGGGGCCCGCCGCCACTGGCGCTCCAGCGGCCTGAGCCGCCGCACGCGGCACAGCCGCGCCGGGCCTTGCCGCTTAAACATCCGCCTTCACGATGCGCCCGCGCGGACCGGAGCCGGTCACGCTGGCAATATCGACACCCTTTTCTTTCGCGATCCTCTTTGCGAGCGGCGACGCGAAGACGCGCGACCCCGCCTGTTCATGCGTCTGCTGCGCCGCCGGTGCCTTGGCCGCCGGAGCCACAGATTGAGCCGCAGGTTGAGCCGCAGGTTGAGCCGCAGGTTGAGCCGCAGCGGGCGCCGCGACCACCTTCGGCACCTCGACCTTCGCTGGCGCAGATGGCGCCGCCCCGGCGTCCGTCAATGCGGACGCGTCCTCACCCTCGCCCAGCAGAATGGCGATGGGCTTGTTCACCGGCACATTCTCCGCGCCTTCAGCAACCAGTAGCCTGCCGACGCGGCCTTCATCCACCGCCTCGACCTCCATGGTCGCCTTGTCCGTCTCGATTTCCGCAATGACATCGCCGGAGGAGACCTTGTCGCCCTCCTTCACATGCCATTTTGCGAGCTTGCCCTCTTCCATCGTCGGAGACAGCGCGGGCATCAGAATGGGTATCGGCATGTTCGCGCTCCCTCTTAGCGGTAGCAGACGGCTTTCACCGCCTCCACCACCTCTTCCGCGCTCGGCAGCGCCAGCTTTTCGAGATTGGCCGCATAAGGCATCGGCACGTCTTTCTGTGTGACGCGAAGGATCGGCGCGTCGCGCCAGTCGAAGGCCTTTGCCTGCACCTGCGCGGCGATCTCCGCGCCGATGCCGCATACGGGCCATGTCTCTTCGACGGTGACGAGCCTGTTCGTCTTCTTCACGGAAGCGACAATGGTGTCGATGTCGAGCGGACGGATGGTGCGAAGATCGACGATCTCGGCATTGATGCCTTCCGCCGCGAGTTTTTCCGCCGCCTCGACGCAATAGACGAGGCCATGGCTGTGCGAACCGATGGTGACGTCGGTGCCTTCCTTCAGCACACGCGCCTTGCCGATGGGCAGAACATGATCGTCGAGCTTCGGCACATCGAAGCTCTTGCCATAGAGAATTTCATTCTCGAGGAAGATCACCGGATTGGGATCCCGGATCGCCGCCTTGAGAAGCCCCTTGGCGTCCGCCGCCGAATAGGGCGCGATGACGATAAGCCCCGGAATATGCGCATACCAGGATGTGTAATCCTGGCTGTGCTGCGCGGCCACACGCGCCGCCGGACCGTTGGGTCCACGGAACACGATGGGCGCACCCATCTGCCCGCCCGACATGTAGCGCGTCTTGGCAGCGGAGTTGATCAGCTGGTCCATCGCCTGCATGGCGAAGTTGAAGGTCATGAACTCGACAATGGGACGAAGCCCCGCGAAAGAAGCGCCGACGCCGAGGCCCGCAAATCCATGCTCCGTAATCGGCGTATCGAACACGCGGACCGGACCGAACTCTTCGAGCAAGCCCTGCGTAACCTTGTAGGCGCCGTGATACTGCGCCACTTCCTCACCCATGACGAAGACGCCCGGATCGCGGCGCATCTCCTCGGCCATGGCGTCACGCAAGGCCTCGCGCACCGTCATGGTCGTGAACTCGGTGCCGGTCGGGATTTCGGGATCGGCCTTTACCTCCTCCTCAACTTTCGGCGCAGCCGGCACGGCCACAACGGCCGCCGCGACAGGCTGCGGCGCCTCGGCCGCAGCGGCGGGCGCTTGCGATGCAGGCGTCGTGGCAAGGCTCTCGCCTTCCTCCGCCAGCACGGCAATGACGCTGTTCACCTTCACGTTCTCGGTGCCGGCAGGAACAACGAGCTTCGCGATCCGGCCTTCATCGACCGCCTCGACTTCCATCGTCGCCTTGTCCGTCTCGATCTCGGCGATGACGTCGCCGGAGCGAACCTCGTCGCCTTCCTTGACGAGCCATTTCGCCAGCGTGCCCTCTTCCATCGTCGGGGAAAGGGTCGGCATCAGGATATTCGTCGCCATGGTCAGGCCCCCACCGCCGTATGGTCCGTCGTGGCAAGCACGTCGGTCCAGAGTTCCGAAGGATCTGGCTCCGGGCTCGACTGCGCGAACTCGGCCGCCTCGTTGACGGTCACCCTGATCTCCTTGTCGATTTCCTTCAGATCGTCTTCCGTCATGCCGCCCTCAAGCATCCGGTGCCTGACCTGCTCGATGGGGTCGTGCTCCTGCCGCATCTTGTTGACTTCTTCCTTGGCGCGATATTTCGCCGGATCGGACATAGAGTGACCGCGATAGCGATAGGTCATCATCTCGAGGATGTAGGGCCCGTTGCCTGCGCGGCACCATTCCATCGCCTTGATGGCTGCGGCGCGCACCGCGCGCACATCCATACCGTCCACCTGTTCGCCGGGAATGTTGAAGCTGACGCCGCGCTTGGAAAGGTTGGTCTGCGCCGAGGCGCGGGCAATGGCCGTGCCCATCGCGTATTGATTGTTCTCGATCACATAGATGACCGGCAGGCGCCACAGCTCCGCCATGTTGAAGCTCTCATAGACCTGCCCCTGGTTCGCCGCGCCGTCGCCGAAGAAGGTGAGGCTCACATGATCGTTGCCGCGATACTTGTTGGCAAAGGCGAGGCCCGTTCCGATGGGCACCTGTGCGCCGACGATGCCATGCCCGCCATAGAAGCGCTTCTCGACGCTGAACATGTGCATCGAGCCGCCCTTGCCGCGCGAATAGCCGCCGGAGCGCCCCGTCAGTTCCGCCATGACGCCTTTCGCGTCCATCCCGCAGGCGAGCATATGCCCGTGATCGCGATAGCCGGTGACGATCTGATCGCCTTCCTTCGCCGCCCCGAGAATGCCGACAACGACCGCTTCCTGACCGATATAGAGGTGACAGAACCCCCCGATCGCGCCCATTCCGTAGAGCTGGCCAGCCTTCTCCTCAAAACGGCGGATCAGCAGCATATCGCGTAGCGCCTTCAGCTCCTGATCTCTGGTGAGGGGCGGCGGCGCATGCGCCCCATTTCCCTGAGCGGTGTCGTTTGCGACGTTTTTTTTGGGTGGAGCCATGGCACTTCCGGATCAAGAGACGAATGGGCTTTCTCTAACTCAACTCAAACCGCCATGAAAGGATCGCGTGGGCAGCCGCGACTCCGATCATGCCGCATTGCGGTACAACGCGACATTTTCGAAATCTAATTCAGCTAGATTTGTAATTTGAAGATCACCTCGGATTGACCATCCGAACCAGATCGTGCGGGTTGACATAATCGAGCTGATAGCGCGCCGGTTCGTCGAGCATATCCGGGTCAACCCGATCCGAACGCAGCAAAGAAATGCGCTGATCGCCTTCGGCCCGCTCCAGCTTCAGCCGCGCCAGTTCGGAGGTCAGCGCAA
>DAIEIL010000074.1 GCA_027352645.1 Rhodobiaceae bacterium
CGCCGCGGGGTGCTGGACGTGGATGCAGCGCAGCAGCACCTCACCGCGCTGCGGCAAGTCCCCCAATGGATCGAGGAGACGCTCACCCTCGAATCGGAAGTCGCGAGCGTCGCCCGCAAGATCGCGAATGCGCGCGACGTGCTGTTCCTCGGCCGCGGCCCGCAGTTCCCCGTCGCCCTCGAAGGCGCCCTGAAGCTCAAGGAGATTTCCTACATTCACGCCGAAGGCTATGCGGCAGGCGAGCTGAAGCATGGCCCCATTGCGCTCGTCGATGAGAACGTGCCCGTCATCGTCATCGCGCCGGTCGATGCCCTTTATGAAAAGACCATCTCCAACATGCAGGAGGTGATCGCGCGGGGCGGCAAGGTGGTGCTGATTTCCGACCGCGAAGGGCTCGAACGCGCAGGCGACCAGGTCTGGGCGAAAATCGAGATGCCGAAGGTCGATCCGCTGATCGCCCCCATCATCGCGGCCGTGCCGGTGCAGCTTCTGGCCTATCACGCGGCAGTGGCCAAGGGCACGGACGTGGACCAGCCGCGCAATCTTGCGAAGTCGGTGACGGTCGAATAGGCCGATTCGCACAGTTAAGACTTTGCTAAAAGTTTAAGTAATCGTCGCAAGCACATAATATCGCTCAATATTGTTCCTGTTCCAAACAGACACATAACGCCCGTGTTAATCTTTCTCGCGAAGAAGGAGGGCGGTCGATGCGGCGACTGAATGCGAGGCATCTGGCGAGCGGAGCGGCCTTGGCCGTGCTTCTGCTGATGCCCGGTTTCGCCCGTGCCGCGCCACCCAATATCGCGAAATCCACCGCCTCTTCGTCCGACCTCGACGCAGATTTCGACAGCGCCAACCGCGCCATAGACGCAGGCCGTTATGAGGACGCCGTGGCCGCCCTCGACCATGCGATAGACAGCGGCGGTCTCGACAAGAACCGCCTGGCGCTCGCCTATCATCATCGCGGCATCGCTCGCCAGAAGCTCGGTCTGCAGAGTTTGGCGCGCGACGACTACACCAGGGCTCTGGAACTGGGCACGCTACCGAGGGATGTCGCGGCGCGCGCCTATTACAACCGGGGCATCGCGCTCGCCGCCGCCGGCAATACGCTGGACGCTGAAAGCGACTACACAAAAGCGATCGACCTCGCGCCTGACCATGGCGCGGCCTATCACAACCGGGCCAATCTCGAGCGCGAGCGCAGGGACTATTCCACCGCCATTCGCGATTACGGGGCCGCCATCCAGCGGATCACCGGCGAGCAGCGAAAGCTCCCGCTCTTCGGGCGCGCGCTTGCCTATGAGCGATCTGGCAATGTGGACGCCGCCGTCGCCGATCTCCGGGAGGCGCTGTCCATCGATCCGAACTATGACCCCGCGCGCAAGAAACTCGCCGCGCTCGGTGAGCCGATTGTCGCAACCAGCGGAGCGGACAGGGAAATCAAGCTCGCCCCGGCGGATGGCTGGAGCACCACCGCCATTCGCGCCGCGCCAGTAACAACTACGCCAGTGACGACCGCGCCGGTTCAACCGGCACCTGCAAAGACGGCCACGCTGGCGCAGGCAGACGCGGCGCCACTCCGGTCGGCCACCGGCCGTTACCGACTCCAGCTCGGCGCCTTCCGCAAACATTCGAGCGCCGCCAAGGCATGGGCCGACGCGCAGCATGGCGACGCCTCGCTCGCATCGCTCGACCACAACATCGACGCGGCGGATCTCGGGCCCAAGGGCATCTGGTTCCGGCTTCAGGCAGGCAGCTTCGAGACCGCGGCGGAGGCGAAGGCGCACTGCGCCGCTCTCGCCGCAAAAGGGCTCGCCTGCGTCGTCGTGGCACGATGAAATCGCATCTTTGTCAGGCGTGACGTAGCGGCAGGGCCAAACACCGACTGTTGTCGCCGTGGCCGGTTCACCGGTAAACTCTCTCCAACAATAACCAAGCAATATGAGAGGGAGACGATGGCCCAGCAGTCGATCGGCCTTACAGGTTTTGGTGGCTACATTCCCAGACTCCGCCTTCAGCGCAAGGCGGTGGCGCAGGCCAACGCATGGATCGCGCCCAATTTCCTCGGCAAGGGGAAGGGCGAACGCTCCATGGCGAACTGGGACGAAGACGCGGTCACCATGGCGGTCGAAGCCGCCCGCGATCTTCTCGGTCCGGACGATGACCGCTCCCAGGTCGACGCGCTCTTTTTCGGCTCGACGACCATGCCGTTCAAGGATCGCCTCAACGCGGGCATCATCTCCGCCGCGCTGACCCTTGAGGAGACCGTCCGCGCCGTGGACGTCGCTTCGACGCAGCGCGCAGGCACCTCGGCGCTTCTGCAGGCGCTCACCGCCGTAAAGGCGGGCGAGGCCAAGCATGCTCTCGTTGTCGCGGCCGATCATCGCAAGGCCCGCGCCGCCAGCGCGAAGGAACTCGACTTCGGCGATGGTGCGGCTGCCGTCTCCGTCGGCACCGAAAACGTCATCGCGAAATATCTCGGCGGCGCGAGCCTCACCGTCGATTTCGTCGATCACTTTCGCGGTTCCACGGAAGAGTTCGACTACAACTGGGAAGAGCGCTGGATCCGCGACGAAGGCTTCTCGAAGATCGTGCCGCGCGCCGTGAAGGCGGCGCTCGCCAATGCGGGCGTCAAGGCCGAAGAGATCAAGCACTTCGTCATGCCTTGCGCCTTCGGCGACAAGTTCGTGCAGCAGCTTGCCAAGAAGTCCGGCATTGCGCCCGAAGCCGCGCGCGATACGCTGGCCGCGAATTGCGGCGAGACGGGCGCGGCCCATTCGCTGGTCATGCTCGTCCACGCGCTCCAGAAGGAAGCGAAGCCCGGCGAGAAGGTGCTGGTGCTGCATTTCGGCGGCGGCTGCGACGCGCTCGTCTTCGAGACGACCGACAAGCTTTCCAGCCAGTCGGGCAAGCGAGGCATCGTGGGATCGCTCGCCAGCCGGAAAGAAGAGTCGAACTACCTGAAGTTCCTCACCTTCAACGGCCTGATCGAGTGGGAGCAGGGCATGCGCGCCGAGCAGGACAAGAAGACTGCCCTGACGACGCTCTACCGCAACGAGGACATGCTCATGGGCCTCGTCGGCGGCCGCTGCACGGAAACCGGCGTGGTGCAGTTCCCGCGCTCGCGCATCTCGGTCAACCCGAACAACCACACGATCGATACGCAGGAGCCCTACAAATTCGCCGAGCGTAAGGCGAAGATCCTGTCCTGGTCGGCCGACTTCCTCTCCGCCAGCATGAACCCGCCGAACCATTACGGCATGGTCGTGTTCGATGAAGGCGGGCGCATCATGATGGACTTCACCGATGTCGAGCAGGGCACGGTGGATTCCGGCATGGAAGTGAAGCTCGTCTTCCGCATCAAGGATTTCGACGAAAAGCGCGGCTTCCGGAGGTATTTCTGGAAGGCCGTTCCCATCCTCAAAGAACAGGCGAAGTCGCAGGCCGCTGAATAAGCGCAGCCACGAAAATCAAGCCAGAGAAAACCGGGAAGGAAAACATCATGGCTGCTGGAATTAAGGACAAGGTTGCGATCCTCGGCATGGGCTGCTCGAAGTTCGGCGAGCGTTGGGACGCCGGCCCCGAGGAACTGATGGTCGAGGCCTATCTCGAAGCGATGCAGGACGCAGGAATCGAGCCGACGCAGATCGACGCGGCCTGGTTCTCGACCCATATCGACGAGACCGGCACGGGCAAGGGCGGCACGCCCATGTCGCTGGCGCTGCGCCTGCCGAACATCGCGGTGACGCGCGT
>DAIEIL010000080.1 GCA_027352645.1 Rhodobiaceae bacterium
TTCGAAATAAGGAATGCCCCAGCGCTCCTCCATCTTGCGCGCCAGATTGATGAGGGCCGCCGAGCAGACCATCATGTTGACCTTGGAGCGATGCGCGGAGGCGACCTCGGCGTAGCGCGCGTCGCCGGTGATGCAGCAATGGACGCGCACGCCGAGCTTGTCGAACAAAGGCTTCACCTGCCAGAATTCGCCGGCCAGATTATATTCGCCGAGAATGTTGATGTCGGTCGGCGTGGAGATTTCCGGCTCTATCGTCCCGATGACATGGTCGTAAAGCGTCTCGCCCGCCAGCTTGTTGCCGAGGTTTTTCGAGCCGGCGAAGCCCGGCGCGTTGACGGGAACAATCGGCGTTCCGAGCTTTTCCGTCGCATGCCGGCAGACGGCTTCGATATCGTCGCCGATCAGCGAGGTGACGCAGGTCGAATAGACGAAAACCGCCGGCGGCCTGTGCGTCGCGACGACCTCATGGATGGCCTTCCACAGCTTCTTCTCGCCGTTGCCCATGACGATGTCGAGTTCCGACATGTCGGTGGTGAAGGAGGTGCGGTACAGCAGCGGGCCGGACGAGGCGGCGTGGCGATTGTCCCAGCTGTTGCCTTCGCAAGCCAGCGGCCCGTGAATCAGATGAGCGGCGTCGACAATCGGCTGGAGGACGATTTTCGCGCCGTCGAAGGCGCAGCCGCCGGCGGCTGCGCCGGGGACCAGCGGCTTGGAGCAGCCTTTCTTGCGCTCCTTGTCGCTTTTCTTAAGGTTCTTGTCGCAAGCGGGCTCGTTGAAGATTTCTTGGACTCTTGTTGAAAGTGCCGTCATCGTCGAACCTCGCGTGCAAGAGGGTTTGTCGGATGTCCGACAAGACCGCCCGACAAACGGGCGGTTGGGCGGGACCGTGCAACAGCCGTGCCGGAACGGGATCGGCGCCGCGCCGATCCCGCTGATCCCGTCACCTCGTGAGGTCGTAGGAAAAGTCGGTGACGCCGGGATCGATCGTCTCGCGATCGAGCACGTCGAACACCTTGTCGAGCAGGGTGGTCAGCACGCGCAGTCCGCCCTGATAGCCCCACACCGGGAAACGGTGATGGTGGTGGCGATCGAAGATCGGGAACGTCAGGCGGATCAGCGGAATGCCGACGTCACGCTCCAGATATTTGGCGTAGGAGCTGCCGATGATGAAATCGGTCGGCTCGGTGGCCAGCAGCGAGCGCAGGTGCCACAGATCCTTGCCCGCCCAGACCTGGGCGTTGGCCCCGAAGGGCGAGGAGGCGAGACACGCCTTCATCTGCTCTTCCCATTTCGCCGTGCCGTTGGTCGCCAGGCAATGGGTCGGCTCGCCGCCGGTCTCCATCACGAAGCGGGCCATGGCGAGGACGAAGTCGGGATCGCCATAGATCGCGTATTTCTTGCCGTGCAGATGGGCCTGGCTGTCGGCCATGGCGTCGATCAGGCGGCCGCGCTCCTTCTCGATCTCGGCCGGGATGTCCTTGCCCGAAATCTGCGAAATCTTCATCAGCAGCTCGTCGGTCGCGCCGACGCCCAGCGGATAATGGAAGGCGGCGGTGTCCTGGCCGGATTCCGCGCAATAATCCAGCGTCTTGCGGGTGCACCATTGCTGCAGCGAGATCGTCGCCTTGGCGTCGAGCGCCGGCGCGATGTCCTCGATTTTCGTGCCGCCGTCATACATGCGGAATTCGCCGTCGGCGGGTGTGTCGTACTGGTCGGCGGCGTCCGACAGGATCTTGTAATCGACGCCCATCAGGTCGAGGATGCGCTTCAGTTCGCGATTGTTGCCGACGACGAAACCATCGAAGCCGGGAATGATGTTGATCTGCTCATTGGCTTCGCGGGTCTTGCCTTTCCAGAAACTTTCGAGAACGCCCTTCATCATGTTGTCGTAGCCGTCGACATGGCTGCCGACGAAGGCCGGGGTGTGGGCGAAAGGAACGGAAAAGTCTTCCGGGATCGAGTTCTTCTTGCGGGCGTTCTCGATGAAGGAATGCAGGTCGTCGCCGATCACCTCCGCCATGCAGGTGGTCGAGACGGCGATCATTTTCGGCTGATAGAGCGAATAAGTATTGGCCAGGCCGTCGATCATGTTGTTGAGGCCGCCGAACACCGCCGCGTCTTCGGTCATCGATGAGGACACCGCCGAGGATGGCTCCTTGAAATGACGCGACAGATGCGAGCGGTAATAGGCGACGCAGCCCTGCGAGCCATGCACGAAGGACATGGTCTTTTCGAAGCCGGCGGCGGCGAAAACCGCGCCGAGCGGCTGGCAAGCCTTGGCCGGGTTCACCACCAGCGCGCTGCGCGCGAGGTTTTTCTCGCGATATTCCCAGCTCCTGGTCCAGTCGGCGATTTCCTGGACCTTGGCGTCATCCGGCATGCATTCGAATTCGGCCTTCTTGCGCGCCAGCATGTCTCTATATTCCGGCTCGCGGAACAGCGGGGCGTGGTCGAGCACCTTTTCGGCGGACTGCGGCATAACAATTCTCCATTTCAGACAAGGCGACGCCATACGGCCGCCCTTGCGAGGGAGTGGGGATCGTTTCGGAATTTCTGGGACCGGCCGCTCAATGAGCGGCCGGGGATGTCATTCGGCGGCGGCGAGCGTCGGGGCCGGCTCGCTCTTCTTCTTCCACGGCGCCTTCATCAGGCCCCAGACGGGGTTGTTGATGGCGAGGTCCATGTCGCGGGCGAAGATGGCGAAGCCGTCATAGCCGTGATAGGGGCCGGAATAGTCCCAGCTGTGCATCTGGCGGAACGGAATTCCCATCTTCTGCACCGGGTATTTTTCCTTGATGCCCGAACCGACCAGATCGGGACGGATTTTTTCGATGAACTTTTCGAGTTCGTAACCCGTCACGTCGTCATAGATCAGCGTGCCGTCCTTCACGTAATGGCCGGTGCGCTGGTAGTCGTCGCCATGGCCGAATTCATAGCCGGTGCCGACGATCTCCATGCCGAGGTCTTCGTAAGCCGTGATGACGTGGCGCGGCCGCAGGCCCCCGACATAGAGCATCACCGTCTTGCCGGTCAGGCGCGGCGCATATTTCGCTTTCACCGCATCGACCAGCGGCTTGTATTTGGCGATGACCGTTTCAGCTTTTTCCTCGATCTCCGGACCGAAATGCTTGGCGATCTTGCGCAAGCTGGCTTCGATCTGCGAGGGGCCGAAGAAGTTGTACTCCATCCAGGCCACGCCATATTTCTCTTCCATGTGGCGGCAGATGTAGTTCATCGACCGGTAGCAATGGATGAGGTTTAGCTTGGCCTTGGGCGCGCGCTCGATTTCGGCGAGCGTCGCGTCGCCGGACCAGTTGCCGACGACCCGCAGGCCGATCTCCTCCAGCAGGATGCGCGAGGCCCAGGCGTCGCCGCCGATGTTGTAGTCGCCGATGACATTCACGTCATAGGGCGAGGCGACGAATCCGGACAGGTCGGTCTGGGTCGCGGCCCCCTTGTTGTCGAACACCCAGTCGCGCACCGCGTCATTGGCCAGATGGTGGCCGAGCGATTGGGACACGCCCCGAAAACCTTCGCAGCGAACAGGCACGATGGTCTTGCCGGACTCCTTGGCCTTTTTCTTCGACACCGCTTCGATGTCGTCGCCGATCAGGCCGATCGGGCATTCGGACTGGATCGAGATGCCGCGGGCCAGCGGGAACAGGCCATTGATCTCATCGATCACCTTTTCCAGCTTCTTGTCGCCGCCGAACACAATGTCGCGCTCCTGGAAGTCGGAGGTGAACTGCATGGTGACGAACGTGTCGATCCCGGTCTTGCCGATGTAATAATTGCGGCGCTGCGACCAGGAATATTGTCCGCAGCCGACCGGGCCGTGGCTGATATGGACCATGTCCTTGATCGGCCCCCAGACCACGCCCTTCGAGCCGGCATAGGCGCAGCCGCGGATGGTCATCACGCCGGGAACCGACTTGATGTTGGATTTCACGTCGCATTCCGTCAAGGGACGGCCTTCGTCGCCCATCTCTTCCGCGCCTTTGGCGACGTTCAGGTGCTTCTTGCGGCGCTTGGAGAACTTGTCCGGATAGGCCGTCAGGACCTCCGTGATGAGTTCTTCCATCTTGGAGCCGTCGTTCTTGTAATCGAGGCTCATGGCTTTCTCCTGCTGAGGCTTGGGCCGGCCCCGCCTGAGCGGGGCCGGCCGGGAGCGGCGCG
>DAIEIL010000096.1 GCA_027352645.1 Rhodobiaceae bacterium
GGTCATGATGCTCTTTGTCGGAAGCGTTCTTTGCACCTCCGGCAGCTTCATCTGTTCATAGAGAAAGGCGTCGTCGAAGCCGGCCGCAGCCGCATGGGCGGCCTTCGCGCCGTAGAACAGGTGCGATGCGCGCGACCAGTAAATGGCGGAGAGGCACATGGGACAGGGCTCGCAGCTCGCATAAACATCGCAGCCCGAAAGATCGAATGTGCCAAGCGCCCGTGCCGCGCGCCGGATCGCCTGCACCTCCGCATGCGCGGTCGGATCGTTAGTACTCGTCACCTCGTTCCAGCCTTCGGCGATGATCTTGCCGTCCTTCACGACAACGGCACCAAAAGGTCCGCCCGCGCCTTGCGCCATACCCTCGGCGGAGAGCGCGATGGCCCGTCGCATGAAATCACTCTCATTGCACATTCCGACTTCCCCTATTCGACGCGGCCAAGCGCGCGGAGGATCGCTTCCGGCGTCGCAGGCGCTTCAAGCCTGAGCGCGCTTTGCGCACCCACCACGGATGCTACAGCATCCTGAAGCGCGAGGAAGCAAGCGAGCGCCAGCATGAAAGGCGGCTCGCCGATCGCCTTGGAACGGAAGATCGTCGGCTTCGCGTTTGGCGCATCGCCGAGAAGCTTCACGCGGAAGTCCGCGGGGATGTCGCGGCTCGTCGGGATCTTATAGGTCGAGGGCGCGTGGGTCTTGAGGCGCCCCTCCTCGTCCCACCACAACTCTTCCATGGTGAGCCAGCCCATACCTTGAACGAAGGCGCCTTCGATCTGGCCGATATCGATGACAGGATTGAGCGAGGCACCCACATCCTCGATAATGTCGGCGCGCAGGATCCGGTTTTCGCCGGTCAGCGTATCGATGGCCGCTTCCGCGACGCAGACGCCATAGGTGAAGTAATAAAAAGGCTCGCCCGTGCAGCTTTCAGCGTCGAAGTGAATGTCGGGCGTCTTGTAAAAGCCCGCAGCCGAGAGCGAGACGCGCTCCAGCCAGCAATATTTCGCAAGCTCCGCGAAGCTCAGCGATTCCTGGCCGCCATAAACGCGACCATTGGCGAATATCACTTCCTCCACCGCAACGCCAAACTTCATCGCAGCCACATCGCGCATGCGGCCCTTGATGATTTCCGCCGCCGCAAGCGCCGCCATGCCGTTGAGGTCGGACCCTGCGGATGCAGCGGTCGCGGAGGTATTGGGCACCTTGTCAGTGCGCGTGGAGGAGACGCGCACATGTTCGATATCGATCTGGAAGCACTCGGCGACGACCTGCGCCACCTTGAGATAGAGCCCCTGCCCCATCTCCGTACCGCCCTGATTGAGATGCACGCTTCCATCCGTATAGACATGGATGAGCGCACCCGCCTGATTGAGCGTCGGCATGTTGAAGGAAATACCGAACTTCAGGGGAAAGAGCGCGAGGCCCTTCTTGACGATGGGACTTTGCGCATTGAAGGCGTCGATAGCCTTACGCCTCGCCGCGATTGTCGCGCTCTCCTCGATCTCCTTGAGGATGCGCGGCATATTATTGGCTGTCACGCGCTGCCCGTAGGGAGTCGTGTTGCGGCCCTCGTCGCCATAATAATTGGCGGCGCGCACCTCATCGATGGTCTTGCCGAGCTTCGCTGCGACATGCGCGATCATCGCCTCGGCGACGATCATCCCCTGCGGTCCGCCGAAGCCACGGAAAGCCGTGTTGGAAACCGTGTGCGTCTTACAGGCGTAACCGTTCACCCGCACATTCGGCAGATAATAGGCATTGTCGACATGGCAAAGCGCGCGCTGCAGGACCGGCCCCGACAGGTCGGGCACATTGCCGGCCCTGATCGCTATAACGATATCCGCCGCGTCGATCCGGCCGTGATCGTCGAAGCCGAGCTTGAAGCGCCCCAGCACATCGTGGCGCTTGCCCGTCATCATCATGTCGACGTCGCGCGAGAGACGAAGCCGCACAGGCCGCCGGGAAAGACGGGCGAGAACCGCCGCCATGCCCGCGATCTGGGAGGCCTGACTTTCCTTGCCGCCGAATCCGCCGCCCATACGGCGGACTTCCACCGTGATCGCGGCATAGGGAACCCCGAGGAGACGGCAGACGATATGCTGTACTTCGCTCGGATGCTGCGTCGAGGAGATAACGCGCATCTCATCTTCCTCGGCGGGCTCGGCCTGAGCGACCTGCGTTTCGAGGTAAAAATGATCCTGCCCGCCCGCGCGCACCTCGCCTTCCAGCGCGTACGTCACCCGGCCGAAAGCCCCGTCCACATCGCCTCGCTCCATCTTCATCGGCCTGATGACGAGGCTCTTTGCCTCGAGCGCCGCATCGATGGTCAGAAGTGCCGGAAGATCCTCATAGTCGATGACGGCAAGCGCCGCCGCCGCGCGCGCCTGCGCCTCGGTCTCGGCGGCGACGATGGCGACCGCCTGTCCCCAATATTCGACGACGTCCTTCGCCAGCAGCGGCTCATTGGAGAGGATCGGCGCAACGTCATTGGCGCCCGGAATATCGTCCGCCATGCAAACGCAGGCAACGCCCGGCGCTGCCTTGACCGCAGAAAGATCGAGCTTCGTGATTTTCGCATGGGCCCTGTCGGAGAGGATCACCCAGGCATGAAGAAGCCCTTCTGTTTCCGGCATGTCGTCGACATAGACCGCGCTGCCGCGCACATGGCGATTGGCACTCTCATGCGCGATCGACTGGCCGACGCCACCCTTAATGCGAATGCCTTCCTTCGACGAGGTTGAGATCACATTCATAGCGCCCAGACCTCCATCGGCATTTCGTTGCCCGAGACGTCGAGCAAAAGCCGTTCGACGAGGCCGCCGGCGGCGGCGAGTCGATATGCGGCCGAGCCGCGGAAATCGCTCAGCGGCTTGAAGTCTTCGGCAAGCCGCGCGGCCACTTCCGATGATTTGTCCCGCGTTGCTCCAACCAGCGCCTTCTCAAGCGCGACGGCGCGTGCCGGGGTCGCCGCCATGCCGCCGAAAGCAGCGCGCGCCGCGACGATCAGGCCGTCGTTCATCTTCAGCACGAAGGCGCCCGATACTGACGAGATGTCCTGGTCGTAGCGCTTCGAAAGCTTGTAGGCTCGGAACAAATCGCCTTCGCGAAGATAGGGCACATGGATCGCTTCGAGATATTCGCCCTGCTTCAGCGCCGTCTTGCGATAGGCAATGAAGAATTCATCGAGAGGCACTTTGCGCCGTCCCTCGACAGAGCGAAGAACGACTTCTGCGTTGAGCGCCAGCAGGCAAGGCGCACTGTCGCCGATGGGCGATGCGTTGCAGATATTCCCTCCGATGGTGCCGAGGTTCCGCACCTGACGCGAACCGATACGGCGCACGACGCCCGCAAAGGCCGGGAAATGGCGGTCCAGAACCGGCAGCGCCGTCTCATAGGTAACGCCCGCTCCGATGACGACGCCCTCCTCGCTTTCCTCGATCACCTTCAGCGCCTCGAGGCGTGAAAGGGAGATGAGCGGCCCCGGATTTTCCGCACGCTTGGCGACTGCGACACCGAGATCGGTCCCGCCGGCAAGAATCCGCGCCTGTGGATGCCTCGCAAGAAGCCTGTCGAGATCCTTGAGTTCGGTCGGCGCCTCATAGCCCGCAATGTCGATCTGCGCCTTTTCATCCGCTTCATTGGCGATCAGTGCGTCGAGTTCACCGCGCCACAGACTTTCGCGCGCGTCGAATTCAGCGGAACGCCCGCAGGCGATCATATCCTTCGCTGCATCGACGATGGGTCTGTAGCCCGTGCACCGGCAAAGATTGCCCGAAAGCGTCTGGTGAATGTCGTCGGTCGCGGCGCCCCGCCCCTCGCGCTCATGTGCGAAGAGGCTCATGGCAATGCCCGGCGTGCAATAGCCGCATTGGCTGCCATGATGCTCAACGAGCTTCGCCTGCGCCGGATGCGGCTTGTCCTCTGCATCCGCAAGGCCCTCGACGGTCGCGATTGCGCATCCGTCGATCTCCGCAGTCAGCAGAATGCAGGAGTTCACCGCCCGAAACTCGAAGCCGCCCTTTCCGTCGGGGCGTCCGAGCGCCACGGTGCAGGCGCCGCAATCACCTTCGGCGCATCCCTCTTTCGTGCCGAGCGCGCGCTCATGGACGCGCAGATGCTGCAGAACCGTGCGCGTCGCCTCGACGCCTCGCGCGACGCGCGGCTTTCCATTCAAGAGGAACCGGACGGTGACAGTCATTTTCAGCGCGTGATCTCCGCTTGAGTGGCCGCAGGGCGCGGTAACGCCTCAAGGGAGAGTTGCCATTTTCATGCCAGCAGAGCCGGTGGCGGATTGCGCGGCACGGCGCGTTTTTGAAGCGCGATGCGGCAGGTCGCGCCGACGACTTGCATACATATTGTCCATGCGGTCAGTTTTTTGCTCATCTTTTGGACGCCCTGCGCCCAAGCCCGCGCGATCTGGCCGCAAACCGCGGCGCGCCCTCTGGCATGAGCATTGCGAGAGGAAAGACAAGACGCGGCGAGGCTTTCCTCGACCCGCACCGTTTGTCTGCGAGTCCACCGATGAATCTCTCTGAAATAAATGACATGGACGAGGCGGCGTTCATCGGCGCCGTAGGCGGGGCTTATGAGCATTCGCCATGGGTCGCAAAAGGTGCATGGACGAAACGCCCCTTCGCGTCGCTCGACGCGCTGCATGACGCCTTCATGTCGGTGATCTACGCGGCAACGCCGGAAGCGCAGCTCGCGCTGATCCTTGCCCATCCCGATCTCGCCGGCAAAGCCGCCATCGCGCGCGAGCTGACCACGGAATCCACATTTGAGCAGGCCAGCGCCGGGCTCGACCGCCTGTCGCCCGAGGAATTTGCGAAGTTCCATACGCTCAACACCACGTACCGCGAGCGCTTCGGCATTCCCTTCATCATCTGCGTCCGCCTCAACACCAAGGACTCCATCCTGTTCGAGTTCGAACGCCGCCTCGCGCGGGATGCCGATACCGAGCGCATGGAGGCATTGAAGCAGATTGGTGAAATTTCGCGCCTGAGACTGAAGGACCTCGAAATCGCATGAACGAAATCACGACGAAGATCGCCGACGCCGCTTTCAGCGACGCGCCGACGCCCGAGGCGGCAAAGGCCTTGTCCGCTCTGGCAGATCAGGTGCGCACCGATCTCGACATGCTCGACTATCCGGCCAAGCCCTGGGTCCGGCCGCGCTCCCATGATTCTGGCGCACATATATATGATGTCGTCATCATTGGCGGCGGGCAGAGCGGTCTTGCCGCCGCCTTCGGCCTGATGCGCGACAAGGTTGAGAACATCCTCGTCCTCGACGAAAACCCCGCCGGCTTCGAAGGGCCTTGGATCACCTATGCGCGCATGGTCACGCTGCGCACGCCGAAATATCTGACAGGCCCCGACCTTGGCATCCCGTCGCTGACCTTCCGTGCTTGGTGGACCGCTCAGTTCGGTGCGGAAGCCTGGGACAGCCTCGTCAAGATTCCCCGCGAGGAATGGATGCGCTATCTGCGCTGGTTCCGTCATGTGCTGGCGCTGCCCGTGCAGAATGAAACCCGCGTCACCTCGGTCGATCCCGCCGGTCCGCAGCTCTTCCGCCTGACCGTTTCCGGCTCCCGCGCTTCGGGCAGCGTCCTTGCTCGCAAGGTCGTCTTCGCCACCGGTATTCAGGGGGGCGGCGAATGGCATGTGCCGGACTTCATCGAAGGCAAGGTTTCGCCCGCGCGCTATGCCCACACCTCACAGATGATCGATTTCGAGGCGCTCAAGGGTAAGAAGATCGGCATTCTCGGTGGCGGCGCTTCCGCTTTCGACAATGCCCAATATGCGCTCGGTCTCGGCGTCGGCGAGGTACACGTGTTCCTGCGCCGCGAGAAGATGCCGCGCATCAACCCGATCCGCTACATGGAGAATGCGGGCTTCTTGCGCAATTTCGCGACGCTGGACGACGCGACGAAATATGCGGGCATCTCCTTCTTCCTCGGCCACAACCAGCCGCCGACCAACGACACATTCGGGCGTGCTGCCGCCTATCCGGGCTTTCGCCTGCATCTCGGCTCGCCATGGACGGAGGTTGAGGAAACGCCCGAAGGCGTCAAGGTGACGACGCCGAAGGACACCTTCCTCTTCGACTTCATCATCCTCAGCACAGGCCTTCTCACCGACGTAAAGCTCCGGCCGGAGCTGGCTAACCTCGCAGGCGACATTGCGAACTGGCGCGACGTCTACATGCCGCCCGATGGCAAGGCCAACGCGCTGATCGACGCCCATCCCTATCTCGGCCCCTCCTTCGAATTCACGCCGAAAAGCGATGAGGGCGCAGGGCGTATCTATGGCCTCTTTGCCTATAACTATTCCGCGCTGGCGAGCCTCGGCCTTTCGGCAGCGGCCCTTTCGGGAATGAAGTTCGCGCTGCCCCGCCTCGTCGCGGGCATCACGCGTCAGCTTTTCACCGACGACGCGGACAAGATCCTTGGCGACTATTTTGCCTACAACGAAGAAGAGTTCATCGGACAATGGCCGGAAAGCTGACCGTACACGCACTCGATACGGCCCGGGGCACTGGCGCCGCCGGTCTGAGGCTCACCTTGCGCAAGCTCGCGCCGGAGGCAACGAAGCCTGTCGACTTCACCCTCGATGAAAGCGGCCGCGCGACCTTGCTCGAAAGTGCGGCGCTCACCTCCGGCACCTATGAGATCGTCTTTCACGCCGCCGAATATCAGCGCGCGAATGGCCTCGAACTGCCAGAACCCCCATTCCTCGACAATATCCCCATCCATTTCGGCGTCGCGGATGCGACCTCGCATTATCACGTGCCTTTGATCCTGAGCCCCTATGGCTACTCGACCTATCGCGGAGGCTAGCATGATGACACCAGCGGCAATTCTCGACTCCTCGCTCGTCGGCAAGCGCATTCCTTTCACTCAGGCGCCCGTCATAGATTTTGGGCCCGCCGAAGGTGGCACGCGCGCAGGCAAGCTCGAAGTCGCGAAAAATCTGCGCGACGCCTGCATCAATGCCGGCTTCATGTATGTAAAGAACTCTGGCGTTTCCGCATCGCTCGTCGAAAACACCTTCGCCTGGGCGAAGCGTTTCCTCAATGAAACGACGCCGGAGCAGAAGCAGGCCGTTTCCATGGCCGTGCATGGGCATAATCGCGGCTACTTCACCATCGGCGAGGAAAATCTCGATCCCGCCTCGCAGGCCGCCGGCGATCTGAAGGAAGGCTACAATATCGGCCGCGAACTCGCGCTGGACGATCCCGACCGAAATACGCCGCTTTGCGGTACCAATGCATGGCCGGAAAACTTTCCCGGCTTCCGCGAGGCGATGCTCGCCTATTTCGATGCGATGAACGACCTTTCCCGGCGCATGATCCGCATCTTTGCGATCTCGCTCGACATGCCCGAAGACTACTTCGACAAGATGGTGGACCGCCCGCTCG
>DAIEIL010000113.1 GCA_027352645.1 Rhodobiaceae bacterium
TCGGATCGACAGCCATGCTTTTCCTTTGTCGCCTTTTCCCGGCCGCGATCGGGCGCGGCATTGCATTTGTCGGGCGAATTCCTTCGGACCCCGGAGTCTATGTCCATAGCCGCCGCCGGGCAAACCCCCTGCCTTCTTCGCGCTCAATGATGACAAGACTCCGACCGCGCCTTAAGTTTCAACCTTTCTGAAATGGGACAAATCATGGCCGAGCCGACCCGCAGCAAGGATGGCAAACCGCTCAAGACGCCCCGGGCCTGGCAGCGCATGCTGAGCGGACGGCGGCTCGATCTGCTCGATCCCTCGCCCCTCGACATCGAGATCGAGGACATCGCCCATGGCCTTGCCCGCGTCGCGCGGTGGAATGGCCAGACGAGCAGCGACCACGCCTTCACCGTCGCCGAGCATTGCGTCCTTGTCGACGACATCTGCGCGCGCCTCCGCCCCGGCTGGCCGAAGCGCTGGCGGCTCGCGGCGCTTCTTCACGACGCGCCCGAATATGTGATCGGCGACATGATCAGCCCCTTCAAGGCCGCGCTCGGTGTCGACTACAAGGCATTCGAGCATCGGCTCGCCGCCGCCATCCATCGCCGCTTCGGCCTGCCGCCGGAACTGCCGCAATCGGTCGAAGACCTCATCAAGCGCGCCGACAAGGCGTCCGCCTTCTTCGAGGCGACACAGATCGCAGGCTTTGAGGATCAGGAAGCCGCCGTGATCTTCGGCCGCCCGCGCGGCCTCACACCCTTCCGCCTGAAGCCGCTGCCGACGCGCGAGGCACAGGCGCGCTTCCTCAAGCGCTTCGCCGAACTTTCCGCCGACTGACGCTGCGACGCCCTCGCTGCATCCGTCTTGGATTTGTCAAAAAGCGAGGAATTAAGGGCATTTTAAGGGTGCTTTTGACGAATCTGTGCTATTGTCCCCGCATGATTTACGTAAGCCCCCTCAGCGTCGTGACCGAGGCGATCCGGACGGTCCGTCCGTCGCACCTCGTCAGCCTGCTTGATCCTGAAAGCATGATCGACACGCCGGAGGGCATTGCCCGCGAGCGTCATTTGCGCCTCTCGGTGAACGATATCGCCGAGCCGAACGACATGCTGGTCTTGCCCAGCGAGGCACATGTCTCGAACCTCATCGCCTTCATCCGCGACTGGGACCAGCAGAGCCCCATGCTCGTCCATTGCTGGGCGGGCATCAGCCGCTCGACAGCCGCCGCCTTCATAGCGCTCTGTACACTGAACGAAGACTATCCCGAGGACATGCTCGCCCGCCTCGTCCGTGCGCGGGGCTCTCATGCCCATCCGAACAAGCTGATGGTCCGCATCGCCGACGATCTTCTCGGCCGTCAGGGCCGTATGCGCGCCGCCGTCGAAGCGTTGGGCCCCGGCCGCGCGACCTGGGAAGGCGAACTCTTCGCCATTCCTGTCCACCCGGATCGGCAGGCCCCATGACCTCGACCGAGCGGCCTGCCGCAACCCCGAAGCCCCAGTCGTCATACAGCGCCATGCTGGGCGCGGGGCTTGCGGGCAAGGCCGTCATCATCGGCCTTAACGCGGCGATCGTCACCGTCTCGGAAGAAGAACCCAAGATTCTCGTCGTGCCCCAGGCGGCCGAGCGCTCCAATACCGCCGGAAGCTGGGACGCCCTGCCCTTCGGCCCCTTCGATCCGCAAAAGCATCGCACGCTCGAAATCGGCCTTCGCGACTGGGTGCAGGAGCAGACGCATCTTGCGCTTGGCTATGTCGAGCAGCTTTACACATTCGGCGACCGCGGCCGCCATGCGCTCGAAGTCGAGGCACCGGGCGAACATGTCGTCTCCGTCGGCTATCTCGCGCTGACGCGCACCCATGACGGCGACCTTTCGGGCGCCGCCTGGCGCGACTGGTACGAGCATTGCCCATGGGAAGACTGGCGGCAGGGCAAGCCCGCCATCATCGATCAGGTGATCGCGCCGCTGCTGCGCGAATGGGCCTCGCACCAGTCGGAGGCAAGCGACGACGAACTCACGCGCGGCAAGCGCCGCGACCGGATGCGCCTCTGTTTCGGCCTGGACGGCGTGCCGTGGGACGACGAAAAGGTCCTCGAACGCTACGAGCTTCTTTATGAAGCGGGCCTGGTGCGCGAGGCTGCTCGAGACGGCCGCCCCAATGCCATTGCGCGCGGCGGCTCAAGCGATCCGGTCCTCGGCCGCCCGATGCAGTTCGACCATCGCCGCATCCTTGCGACCGCGATGAGCCGGCTGCGCTCCAAGCTCAAATATCGTCCCGTCGCCTTCGAGCTGATGCCGCCGACCTTCACCCTCTTTGAATTGCAGAAGACGGTGGAGGCGCTGCTGGGGCTTCATGTCCACAAGCAGAATTTTCGCCGCCTCGTCGAGAATGCGGGCCTTGTCGAGCGCACGGGCCGCATGACGACGCGCACGGGCGGTCGCCCCGCCGAGCAGTTCCGCTTCCGCCGCGAGGTGCTGAACGAGCGCCCCGCGCCCGGCCTCCGCCTCGCGCCCTCGAAGAGCCGCGCGAACTCCTGACAGGCTTCAGGCAACGAACTGGCCGTCTCCCGTCTTGACCGCTATGCTTCAGTCTCCTGGAGGGGATGGCATGGAATTCATTGCGTGGCTCGTGCTGGGGCTTGTCGGGTGGTTCATCTGGATCACGGTTTCGACCGTCACGGTCTGGTCGAGAATCGGCAACCTCACGCGCGAGATCGCCGCGCTCAAACGCGAATTGCAGCAATCGAGAGCCGCGCCCCCTGAAGCGGACGAAACCGTCAATGCCCCCGACCTGACGGCAAATATCGAGCATGCCGCCGGCGCTGCACCGGAGCCCGTGGCGGAAAAAATCGCCGAAGAGCTTCACCCTCAAAAGGGCTGGGGCGTTGTGCCGCCGGTGGCCCCCGCGCCAACCGCACCCGCCGACACCGGCGCTACGCGGGAGGGCTTCGAAAAAGCCTTCGGCACGCGCTGGACCGTATGGCTCGGCGGCATAGCCATCGCTCTCGGCGCGATCTTTCTCGTTCAATACTCGATACAAAGCGGCTATTTCGGCCCCACCGTCCGCATCCTCCTCAGCGCAATTCTTTCATGCGTGCTGCTTGCGACGGGCGAGTTCATGCGTCGGCAGCCTCACATCGCGCCCCTGCCGCAGGATAGAGCCGCGCAGGTTCCGCCGATCCTGACCGCGGCGGGACTCGTCGCCGCCTATGCGACGACATATGCGGCATATGCGCTTTACGACATGATCGGACCGGCCTCGGCCTTCCTTCTGCTCGGCCTGCTCTCCGTCGCGGCCATGCTGCTTGCCGGCTTGCATGCAAGCTATGTCGGCGCCATCGGCCTCATCGGCAGCGTTCTCACGCCGGCGCTGGTGCAGTCCGAAAATCCGAAGCCAGAGATACTTTTCCTCTATCTGAGCTTCGTGCTCGGCACCTCCATGGCGACGAGCGACATCAGGGGCTGGCGCTGGCTCGACGCGGCGACCCTTGCCGCAAGCATCGTCTGGCCGCTGCTCTGGATCTCCGGCCCCTGGCAGGCGGGCGATGAACTCGCCATCGGCCTTCACCTGCTTGCTCTTTATGGCCTTCGTCTTTTCCTCAACCTGGGCGAAGACCGCCAAAGCGCCGAAGCGGCGGCGCAGAGCCGTCTATCGGCAGGCACCCTGACAGGCGCGCACGCTCTTTTGACAGGCTTCTTCGCCCTGGCTCTGCTCGACGTCGGCAATTACAGCCCGGCCTCGCTTGCGATCCTCGCGATTTATGCGACCGGCACCATTGCGGCCGCATGGGCACGCGACAAGTTCATCTCCGCCGTCGCAATTTCAGCGCCGGTTACCGTCGTCAGTATCGCGCTTTGGGCGATCCCGTTTTCGACATGGATGGGCGAGTCGGATTTCTGGTTTACGCATTTCCTGACGCTGCCTCTGCCGCCGGATGCGACTTTGAACTTCCTCTCAGCCTCGGCGCTGGCTGCCGCTCTCTACGCTCTCGCGGGATATGCCCGGCTCGTCTTCGGGCGGCCGCACCGGACCTGGTCATTCGTTTCCGCTTTCGCGCCACTCGCGCTCTTCGTCTTTGCCTATGCGCGGGTGACGAGTTTCACGCAGGACGTGCCATGGGCGGCCTTCGCGCTCTACCTCGCCGTCATGTACGGCGCCGTCACGCGGCAAATGGGCCTGCGCCTGAGCGAAGACGGCTACGAGACCGCCACTGCCTCCTATGCGGCGGCGACTCTCGGCTTTCTCGCCGCGACATTCGCCATCGTGCTCAGAAACGAGTGGCTGACCGTCGCCCTCGCCCTTCTGATACCGGGGCTCGCATGGGTGCAGATCTATCTTCCGCTGCGCATGCTTGAACGTCTCGCCGTCGCGCTCACCGCCGCCGTCGTCGTGCGGCTGATCTTCAATCCAGCGCTGCTCCATTACGACATTGGGCAAACGATCATCTTCAACTCGCTGCTCTATAGCTATGGCGCGCCTGCCGCCTTCGTCGCATGGGGTGCGTGGCTCTATCGCCGGCTTGCGCGCGACGAGATCGCCGACGCGCTCGAAGCGGCGGCCATTCTGCTCGCCATGGTCTTGTGCAATCTCGAGATCAACCACGCCTTCGCGCATGGCCATGCCTTTACGTTGGCCAAATACGATCTCGCCCAACATGGCGCGCATCTGATCGTCTGGCTCACGGCATCGGTCCTGCTCTACATGCGCAACATGACGCAGCCCCGCGCTCATTACCGGGTCGGGGCCACGATCCTGCGCAACCATTCGCTGGTCGTCCTCGCCCTTGGGCTGACGATCCTCAGCCCGCTGATCGACGACGCGCCGATCACGGAGCCCTTGCTCATCGACCGCATGTTCCTTGCCTATCTCCTGCCGGCGATCGTCGCCGCGCTCTATGCGGTGCTGGCGGGCCGGGAAGACCGTCGCTCGATCGCGCTGACCATGGCGGGAGCCGCTCTGCTTGCGGGCTTTGCCTATTACTCTCTCGAAGTGCGCCGCTTCTTCCACGCCGGAAGCATCGCATTGGCGTCGGTGCCCGGCTCGGAAGCGGAGAGTTACGCCTTCTCGGCCGCATGGGTCGTGCTCGGCGGCGGATTGCTCGCAGCCGCCTTCGTCACCCGCTCGCAATTGCTGCGGCTCTCCTCGCTCGCGGTCATCATGCTGGTGGTCGGCAAGGTGTTCATCTTCGACATGGCGGGCCTCACCGGCGTCCTGCGCGCGGCCTCATTCCTCGGTCTGGGAGGAGCCTTGATCGGGATCGGCCTCTTCTACCAGAAGGTCGTGTTTAGAGACCCGTCTGCCGGCTGACCGCACCCGGAAGGGGGCGCCGGCCGCCAATTTTGCGGCCGGGGCTGTTTTTCGAGAGAACCGGCCCTTGAATTGGCCTGTCGCGATCCCTTCATATTCGATGTTGACCGCAGCTAATGCTCAGCCGTAGCATATCCCCAGATCGAAAACCGGCCCTGACAAGAGGTGCCGGCGTTTTTGATCTCAACGATATGCTCACATTGAGCATAAAGGAGGCAGGGATGGCCCTCGCAGGTGAAATGCAGCGCGACACGGTGGTTCGCAAACCCGAACCTCGCAAGTTCAAGCAGCTCGAGATGCCTCATCTCGAATACACGCCGGGCTTGGCCAAGGAGATGGCGCCCCTCTACGAGAAGGTGCGCCATGTGGTGCCCTCGATCGAGTGGCCTTTCTTCGCGCCCTATATCCACGCCATCAACCTTCTGAAGAAGGAACGCGGCGCGGTCCTCCTCGCGCATAACTATCAGACGTCGGAAATTTTCCACTGCGTCTCCGACATTCGCGGCGACTCGCTTCAGCTCGCCAAGGAAGCCACCAAGGTCGATGCTGATGTCATCGTCCAGTGCGGCGTCCACTTCATGGCCGAGACGTCGAAGCTGCTGAACCCGGAAAAGACCGTCCTCATCCCCGACAACCGCGCCGGCTGCTCGCTGGCCGAGTCGATCACGGGCGCCGATGTGCGCCTGCTTCGCCAGAAATATCCCGGTGTGCCGATCGTCACCTATGTGAACACCTCCGCCGAGGTGAAGGCCGAGAGCGACATCTGCTGCACCTCGTCCAACGCGCTGAAGGTCGTCGAGAGCTTCGGCAACGACCGTGTGCTCTGCATCCCCGACGAATATCTCGCGCAGAATATCGCGAAGCAGACGAAGGTGAAGGTCATCGCCTGGAAGGGCCATTGCGAAGTGCATGAGCGCTTCACGCCTGAAGAACTGCGCCGCTATCGCCAGGACGATCCGAATATCGTCATCATCGCGCATCCTGAATGTCCGCCGGAAGTCGTGGCGGAAGCCGATTTCGCCGGATCGACCAGCGGCATGATCTCCTGGGTGAAGGAGCACAAGCCCGCCCGCGTCGTCATGGTCACGGAATGCTCGATGAGCGACAACGTCGCGGTCGAGAATCCGGACGTCGAATTCGTGCGCCCCTGTAATCTCTGCCCGCATATGAAGCGCATCTCGCTCAAGAACATTCTCGAAAGCCTCGTCTATATGCGCGAGGAAGTGACGATCGATCCCGCCATCGCCGCTCCCGCTCGCCGGGCCGTCGAACGGATGATCAATCTCGGAAACTGACGCGCGCAGCCTCGCGCATGAGGGGCCGAAGCCCATGTCCCACGTCGAAGCTAAGGATGCCGGCGATGTTCTCATCGTCGGCGCAGGTCTTGCCGGGCTTTTTACGGCGCTGAAACTCGCACCCCGCCCTGTCACGGTGCTCGCCGCAGCCCCCCTGGGCGACGGCGCGTCGAGCGCCTGGGCGCAAGGCGGCATTGCGGCGGCCGTCGAACAGGGCGACACGCCCGAGTCTCACGCGGCCGATACCGTCGTTGCGGGCGCGGGCATCGTCGACGAGGCGGTTGCGCTTTCAATGGCCAGCGAGGCCCCCGCCCGCATCGCCGATCTCCTGAGCTACGGCGTTCCCTTCGACCGCGATCTCGAAGGCCATCTGGCCGTGGGGCGCGAAGCGGCGCATAGCCATCGCCGCATCGTGCATGTGCGCGGCGACCGCGCGGGCAAGGCGATCATGGAATCGCTCGTCGCCGCCGTCCGCCAGACACCCTCCATCACCGTCATCGAGAATTATTCGGCTTATGAGCTCGCCATGGCGGGTACCCGCGTCGCGGGCGTCTATGCGCGCAATGTGGTGACGGGCGAGAGCCTTCTTCTCACCGCCCGCGCGACGGTGCTCGCCAGCGGCGGCATCGGCCAGCTCTATGCGGTGACGACCAATCCGCCTCAGGCGCGCGGACAGGGCGTCGCTCTGGCGGCGCGGGCCGGAGCCGTGATCGCGGACCCGGAATTCGTGCAGTTCCATCCGACCGCCATCGCGGGCACGCGCGACCCTGCGCCGCTCGTCACCGAGGCGCTGCGCGGCGAAGGCGCGATCCTGATCGACGAAACGGGCCGCCGTTTCATGCCCGCCATTCATCCGGATGCGGAGCTTGCGCCCCGCGACATCGTCGCCCGCGCGATCTTCCGGGAAATCGCGGCGGGCCATGTCGTCTATCTCGACACGCGTGCCGCCGTCGGCGCGCGGCTGCCGCAAGCTTTCCCGACCGTCTATGAAAACTGCGTCGGCATGGGGATCGACCCGGTGCGCGATCCGATCCCGGTGGCACCTGCCGAGCACTATCATATGGGCGGCATCAGCGTCGACGCGACGGGCCGCTCGAGCCTCGACAGCCTCTGGGCCTGCGGCGAAGTCACATCGACCGGCGCCCATGGCGCGAACAGGCTCGCCTCCAACTCGCTTCTCGAAGCGATCGTTTATGGCGCGCGCATTGCGGACGACATAGACGGACGCGAGCTTCCCGCCATCGAAGGCAAGATCGCGGCGCCGAAGCTTTCCGGCAAGGACCCAAGCCCCGCCGCGCTCGTCATGGCGCTTCGCCGGTTGATGACCGATTGCGTCGGCGTCATCCGCAATGGCGATGGCATCGCACATGCGCTCGGCGAGATCGCGCGCCTCGAAGCGGCGGCAGGCGAAACCAGCATCTTCACCAACATGACGACGACGGCGCGTCTCATCGCGGCGGCGGCCTATGCGCGCGAAGAGAGCCGCGGCGGACATTTCCGCAGCGATTTCCCGGAACCGCGCGAGGCGCTGCGCCATCGCACTTTCATCACGCTGGCGGAGGCGAATGAAATCGCCGCCGAGGCAACGGCCCAATCACGCAAGGCGAGCGCGCAAGCATGACCGCACTGGAACTCGAACCCCTGCCCTCGATGTTGATCGAACCGGCGGTGAGGGCCGCGCTTCTGGAAGATCTGGGCCGCGCCGGCGACATCACCACCAATGCAACAATCCCGGCGAGCGCGAAAGCCCGCGTTGTCATCCGCGCGCGTGAAGATGGCCGCATCGCCGGGCTCGATTGCGCCCGCACTGCCTTCCGCCTGATGGACCCTTCTCTGAAAGTCGCCGTGCAGAAGCCCGACGGCTCGGACGTTTCGCCCGGCGACATCGTCGCCGCCATCGAGGGTTCCGCGCGGGCGATCATCACCGGCGAGCGCGTCGCGCTCAATTTCATGGGCCATCTTTCGGGCATCGCCACCGCGACCCGCGCCATCGCGCGTTCCATCGAAGGCACCAGGGCCCGCATCTGCTGCACGCGCAAGACGACGCCGGGCCTCCGCGCCCTCGAGAAATACGCCGTGCGCGCCGGCGGCGGCCAGAACCACCGCTTCGGCCTCGACGACGCCGTGCTCATCAAGGACAACCACATCGCGGTGGCGGGCGGCATCCGCGCTGCCATCGAGCGGGCCCGCGCCCATGTCGGTCATATGGTCAAGATCGAGGTCGAGGTGGATACGCTCGACCAGCTCCGCGAAGCCCTCGACGCGAAGGCCGAGCTGGTGCTCCTCGACAACATGACCCCTGCCCAGCTCCGCGAGGCGGTGGCCCTCGTGGCCGGACGGGCGGTCACCGAGGCGTCGGGCCGCGTGACCGTCGAAACCGCCCCCGCCATCGCAGCAGCAGGCGTTGACCTCATTTCCTCGGGCGCCATCACCCACTCGGCCAAAACCCTCGATCTCGGCCTCGATTTCGATAGCCTGACGGCCTGATCCCCCGGCAAAGGCCCCTTATGGCCCGCGAAGCGCCACAGCGCGCCTGTGCAGCGCTTCCGCGCGCCAATCGCTTCTCCTTATGCCTTTGCCCTACCCGCCCCCCACGGCTTTCCATTCGCCTTTACGGGCCGGGTTTGACTAGGATGCGGTCTATTAAAACCAAAAACGACCACTAGGGAGGTATTATGGGAAGCGCAAATGGACGTCAGTCCATCTTCATTACCGGCGCCGCATCGGGCATGGGCCTCGAAACGGCCCGGCTCTTTAACCAAAAGGGCTGGTTCGTCGGCGGCTACGACGTGAACGTCGAAGGCCTGAAAAAGCTCGAAGCCGAGCTTGGCGCGGAGAACTGCATCACGCGCCGCCTCGATGTCACCGACAAGAAGGACTACGAGCAGGCGCTGGCCGAATTCGGCGCCGCCACCGGCGGAAAGATGGACATTCTCTTCAACAATGCCGGCATCGGCGCGGGCGGCTTTTTCGACGAGCAACCCTTTGAGGATGTGCTGCGCGTCGTCAATATCAATTTCATCGGTGTACTGAACGGTATTCATTCCGCCATCGGACTTCTGAAGGCGACGCCGAATTCGATGTGCTTCACCACATCCTCTTCGTCCGCGACCTATGGCATGCCGGGGATCGCCGTCTATTCCGCAACAAAGCACGCGGTGAAGGGATTGACGGAAGCGCTCTCGATCGAGTTCCGCCGCCATGGCGTGCGCGCTGCCGACGTTCTTCCCGGCCTCATCGACACGCCGATCCTGCCGCCGGGCGCCGCCGCCAATGCGCCGAAGGAAGGCATCTTCCGCGCCATTCCACCGGTCGAAGTCGCCAAGACCGTGTGGGAAGCCTATGGCTCCGACAAGCTGCACTGGTATGTGCCGCCGGAACTCGTCGAACTCGACAAGGCCGCGGGCAACACGCCGGAACTCGTGCGCGAACAGCTCGCGACCACGGGCCCCATCGCCGACATGCTGAAGCTCGCAGAAGAAGCGGCGAAGGCGGGATAAGTTTCTCTTCGCGGCACTCACGAACAAAAATGGCGGAGCCCGAGGCTCCGCCATTTTTCGTTCCGTCAGGGAGCGCCCATCAGGAGGGGTTGAAATCCTCCGCATCGACCGTGCGGTAGAAGACGTGCTGACCGATCTTCGCGACCTCGACCATACGCTGTGCCCAGTTTGGGTTCACATAGGTTGCGTGATAATAGGTCGCCGGCCCCACGATGCTGCTACGCACCCTGCCCGACAGCACGTAATGCGCGAGGCGCTGCGATTTGCGCCACGCCACCGGATCGCGCGGACGATCCAGCTCGCCATTGCAGGCGAAAGAGAACTGGCACTGCTTCGACTTCTGGCCCTGGAACACGACGCCGCAAATGCTCGTCGGATAAAGGCCGGAGGTCACACGATTGAGGATGACTTCGGCGACAGCAAGCTGGCCGATGGCGCTCTCGCCGCGCGCTTCGAAATAAATGCCTTCGGTGAGACAGCGCCGTTCCTTCTCGAGATTGCGCAGATCGATCTTGATCGCGGGCGTCAACGGCACCGCATTTTCCAGAAGCGCAGACTTCGTGTTGGACGGACGAAAAACCGCAGGGATCGCGAGCGACGCAGGAGCCGCGCCATCGAAGGTCGCCTGCACGACGCGGGCGCCCTCAGGCTGCGCGACGGCAAACTGCTTCGCGAGCCCCACGACCGGGATCGCCTCTGTCGATGTGATGCTGGTGAGAAGCGTGGCTGAGACGACGGTAAGCCCCACAAGGCCGACCGTGACATGCAGTGCGCCAGAGATAATGTGGCTCGCATCGAGCCACTCGAGAAGTTTACGCATCGTTCTCCAATCCGACCGCTTTGTTGTTCAATCAGTCCTCGGAGCATTTCGCTTGCGCGATTTGCCGTCAGCCCCCCATTGGGCGTTACCGAGATACTGCGGACAGCGCCGACAGTACGTGCCAGAGCCCGATGCCATCCCGACACCTGGGCATTCACACACTTAACAAGTGACCCCGAAGTAGCACACACAAAACGGCACGACAACCATTTCATTGCTGTGCCCCAGCAGGATTCCGCTATGTCGTTGGGTTTCCGGGGCTTTTGCGGTGTAATAAATCGGAAAATACGGCCAATTTGCCACCTTATGCGCGATCAGAAGTGTCCAATCGTCGCATCTCGCGCATTGATACGCAGACTGATTCAGGCACAACTGCGGCAGAAACATGGCGCGCATGAGCGAAGAAGCGCATGGGGCCCATGCATCTTTCGCACCCGCACATCTCAGCGTTATGAGAACGTTTCAAAAATCGGTTTTGAACGATGACGAGTCTATATATTCCGTCTACGGATTATTAGACGATCTCGACGATCGAAATATTTATCCGCATACTGATATATAGCGCGTGCCGCGCAGAAGTTTTTCCGACCCGGCAGCCCATTCGCGCGGCGCCCTGACACGCCTCCCGAGGCAACGAAAAAGGGGGCCTTTCGGCCCCCTTAAATCGTTAACGAAATCGCTAAAATGCCGGGAAAATCGGCCTTTTAACGGCCGCCGCCCTCATTCGTGGCCGGCATTGGCGGCGACCGAAAGGGCTGCCTGGGCCGCCGCGAGGCGGGCAATGGGAACACGGTAGGGCGAGCAGGAGACGTAGTTGAGCCCGACCTCCTCGCAGAAGGCGATCGAAGCCGGGTCGCCGCCATGCTCGCCGCAGATGCCGAGCTTGATATCGGGGCGGGTCTTGCGGCCCCGCTCGGCTGCGATGCTGACCAGCTCGCCCACGCCTTCGGTATCCAGCGAGACGAAGGGGTCCTGCGAAATGAGCTTCTTCGCCATGTAGTCGTTCATGAAATTGGCCGCGTCGTCCCGGCTGATGCCATAGGTCGTCTGGGTCAAGTCATTGGTACCAAAGGAGAAAAACTCTGCCGATTCGGCAATCTGTCCGGCCAGGAGCGCGGC
>DAIEIL010000118.1 GCA_027352645.1 Rhodobiaceae bacterium
AGCGTTGCCGCGACCAGCGATATGAAGGCAAGAACGACCATCCCCCGGTAGCGGCCGATGAAGGGCATCAGCTTGGCCATGGGCCTGACGCCGCGGGCAGGTTTGCGCCGTTGCGCCTCTTGCTCGATGGCCTCGACGACGACGTTGGATGTCTCGCTCATGAAAGGCGGTCCGCTGCGGTTGTAGTTGAGGGGGCTTCGCAAGAAGCTCTCGGGCGTTCATATAGCAACCTCGGACGGCCTGCGCCAATGCGGGGCGCGGCCCCCGGAAGAACGAGGCATGCGGCACGTTCGCGCAAGGGAGCGTTTCCTGCCCTTGTCAGCCCTCTCCGTCTTCGCTATAAGCCCCCATTCCGGCGGCGCCCCGAGTCCGGCAGCCCTGGTTTTTGCGCATTCCGTTGCTTTGACCCATTCCGACGCTTGAGAAGGCGAGAGCCATGAAGAAAGACATTCATCCCGACTACCACACGATCACTGTGGCAATGACGAACGGGACCACCTTCCAGACGCGTTCGACCTATGGCAAGGAGGGCGACACGCTCACCCTCGACATCGACCCGAACACGCATCCGGCCTGGACGGGCGGCGGCCAGCAGCTCGTCGACCGTGGCGGCCGCGTCAGCCGCTTCAACCAGAAGTTCGGCAATATCGGCAAGAAGTAAGCCGGTTTCGAGCGATCGAAAACGACAAAGCCCCGCGAAAGCGGGGCTTTTTCTTTGGGCTCATATAACGAGCAGATCAGGCTTCTCCGAAATTCCGGCTGAGCGTCTCGCGGTAGAAGGCCTCCACACGGCTCAATTGCTCGGCCATGGGGTGATGCGCCGCGACCGTGCCCATCCGCTCGCGAAGCCGCGAGTCGAGGCGCTCGACCCGCGCATATAGCAGCTCCGAGCGGCCGATGAGTTCGCGCAGGCGCTCGGGCAGGCCTTCGGCCCCGGCGAGCCGCGCCGACCGCGCTATTTCCTTGGTGGCAAGGCGATATTTCTCGGCCCGGGCTTCCTCAGGGGTGATTTCGCCTTCATGCACCGCCTTGCGGACGAGAAGCCAGGCCGCAACCTGCATCAATCTGGTCGTGAGGCGCATGCTTTCGCCGGCATAGGCCAGAGAAGCGTCGCGGGCGAGGTTACGCGCGGCGTCGCGCCCCGGACCGTCCAGATAGGCCGACGTCTCCTCGACGAGTTGCATGCCTTCCTGATAGGTGCGCTGGAAGAGGCCGGACGACATGAATTCGGCGAGCGTTAACGCCTCGCCTGCAAATTGCACATCCTGATCGATCCGTTCGACGCTCATCGCCCATCCCCTTCATTGGCCCGTGCCGAAACAGCACGCTTCCCACCGGAAGGATCAACATTCATGCCACGCTTTTGCGCAGGCCTCATGTTGCTAATGCGCGAAATCAAAAAAAGAGCCGCGGAAAGCCCGCGGCTCAGTTCTAACAGGGAGGCGTCAAACAGAGTGGATAGGAACCACTCAAAATCCAGAAGACTGGATTACGCAAGGTCACCCTAGCACCTTCACATTTACCAAACCATAAACTGCCGCGCAAACAGGCAGTTTTCGCAGATGCACACGCATTGGACAGTTCTTTACTTGTTTTACGCAAGAAAATTACAGTGTTCCAATGTGTTAGCCGAAGCCGATTTACTTCTTGAAGAGCGCTTCGGCGGCTGTACGCGTCCCGCGTTTTTTCTCGAGCTGTGTCCGGATGCGCACGGTCTCTTCTTCGAGCGCCCTGATTCGTTCTTCAAGCTCCTCGATGCCGAGAAGGGTCAGATCCTCGCGGGCGAGCGCCGCCAGGGCCTCTCCGCGCCGTTTCCGGGGCTCCAGATCGTCGGTATCCATGTGTCGCTCTCCCGTCCATTGCTGACGCCTTTATTGCCAGTCTGGAAGCGCTTGGATAGACCTTCAACCTTCTGATCGCCCAGACCTCCCATTTGTCGCGGAGACGCATCATGCCCCTGCCCACCCAGATGCCCACCCGGATGAAAGCCATCGCCATTGCCAAACCCGGCGGGCCGGAGGTGCTGGAGCTTCGCGAAATCGCGCGGCCCGAACCGCGTCACGGCGAAATCCTGATCCGGGTCGAAGCAGCGGGGGTCAATCGTCCCGATACGATCCAGCGCATGGGGCTCTATCCGCCGCCGCCCGGCGCACCGGAGACGCCGGGCCTCGAAGTCGCGGGCGAAGTGGTGGCGACGGGGCCGGGTGTAACGCTCTGGAAGGCGGGCGACCGGGTCTGCGCGCTGCTTGGAGGCGGGGGCTACGCCGAATATGCGACGGTCCACGAAACCCATGCGCTGCCCATCCCGAAGGGCTTCAGCGCCATTGAAGCGGCCGCCCTGCCGGAAACCTTCTTCACGGTCTGGACCAATGTCTTCGAACGCGGCGCGCTGAAGGCGGGCGAAACATTCCTCGTTCATGGCGGCACCAGCGGCATCGGCACGACCGCGATCCAGCTTGCCAATTGCTTCGGCGCCCGCGTCTTCGCGACGGCGGGCTCAGCGGAGAAATGCGCCGCCTGCCTGCAACTGGGCGCGGAAGCCGCCATTAATTACCGCGAGCAGGACTTTGTGACCGAGATCAAGGCGCTCACCGGCGGACGCGGCGTCGACGTCATCCTCGACATGGTGGGTGGCCCCTATATCCCCCGGAATATCCAGTCGGCGGCGCCTGACGGCCGCATCGTCTCGATTGCCTTCCTGCAGGGCTCGGTCGCCGAGGTCAATTTCATGCCCATCATGCTGAAGCGGCTGACCCTGACGGGCTCCACGCTCCGCCCGCGGGGAATCGAGGAAAAGGCCGCGCTGGCCCGGGC
>DAIEIL010000126.1 GCA_027352645.1 Rhodobiaceae bacterium
TGCTGGCTTGGGCTGCTTCGCCTATCGGGCGCGGTCATACATCCACAACAACCGAATGTCCAAAGCATTCCTAAGTCTTTGAAATTGTTAAAGTAAAGAACTTCACAAGATGGGTGAATGAAATCGTTGAGAATGTAAAGTTAGTAAATTATAGTGCCCGCGCAGCGCCCTTCTGGAGGGGGTTTCACGCCATGGCATCCGAGAAAAAAGTCTTTGCCGGTCCGCGCGTTAGGCGTCTTCGCCGCGAGCGAAACCTGACCCAGGCCCGCATGGCCGCCGACCTCGGCATTTCGGCGAGCTACCTCAATCTGATCGAGCGCAATCAGCGGCCCATGTCGGCCCAGATCCTGCTGAAGCTCGCCGAAGTTTACGACGTCGAGCTGAAAAGTCTCGCCGGCGACGACGAGGCCCGCGCCCTCACCGCGTTGCGCGAGGTCTTCGGCGACCCGCTTTTCCGCGACAGCGGCCTCACCACGCAGGACATGCAGGAGGTCGCCTCGGCGAGCCCCGCCGCCGCCGAGGCGCTGGCGACGCTCTATCGCGCCTATCAGCAGGCGATCGCCAACACCTCGCTTCTCGCCGAGCGGCTGGCCGACCGCGATCTCATCGATGGAGGCCAGGCGGTCAATGCGCCGCTCGAAGAGGTGCGCGACTTCATCAACAGCCGCAACAACCACTTCCCAGCGCTGGATGAAACGGCGGAGGAGCTCTATCGCAAGGCCTCGCTCGGCGCGGACGAGCCCTATGTGAGCTTGCGCAACTATCTGCGCGTCGCGCATGGCGTGACGACGCGCGTGGTGCCCGCAGATCTCATGTCGGGCGAGCTTCGCCGTTATGATCGCCACCGTCAGACGATCTTCCTCTCCGAACTTATCGACCAGCCGGGCCGCTCGTTCCAGCTTGCCTATCAGCTCGCCTATTTCGAGCAGTCGCGCGCGATCGAGGACATCGTGGAAACCGCGGGCCTCGAAGACGACGAGGCGCGCACGCTGTGCCGCGTCTCGCTTGCCAATTATTTCGCAGCGGCGCTGCTCATGCCCTATGCAGCCTTTCTCAGGACTGCGGAAGAGTCGCGATACGATCTGCGTCTCGTCGGGCGTCGCTTCGGCACCAGCTTCGAGCAGGTCTGCCATCGCCTCACGACATTGCAGCGGCCCGGCGCGCGCGGCATTCCCTTCTTCCTCATCCGCGTCGACAATGCGGGCAATGTGTCGAAACGCTTTTCGGCGGCAGGCTTTCACTTCGCGCGTTTCGGAGGCACATGCCCGCGCTGGAATGTGCATGACGCCTTCCGCGTGCCGGGGCAGATCTACACGCAGGTCATCCAGATGGAGGATGGCACGCGCTATTTCTCCATCGCGCGCACGGTGAGCCGCGCGGGCTCCGGCATCGGCGTCCCCGGCGACCAGTATGTCGTGGGTCTCGGCTGCGAGATCACCCATGCGCGAAAGCTCGTCTACAGCCAGGGCTACGACCTCAACGACGAGCGCGGCGCCATGCCCATCGGCGTCAATTGCCGTCTCTGCGAGCGGCTCGATTGTTCGCAACGCGCCTTCCCGCCGCTGAAGCAGAGGCTGCGCGTCGAGGACCATGTGCGCGGCATCTCGCCCTTCGGCGTGCCGGTGAAAAATGGTTGAGGCCGCGGAGCGTCAGCGGATGCGGCAGCATGTGATCGCCGCTGCAGGCGTTCTGGCGCTGCATGCCTTGCTGCTGATTGCGCTTCTCCACCGCGCGGCTCCTGACTTGCATCAATCGGCGCCCGCGATGGTGACGGTCGATCTTTCGTTGCGGGAAAAGCCGGCGGAGCCGCAGCCGAAGGCTCAGGTGCAACCGAAGCCCGTCAAGATTCCGCAGCCCGTGCGGAAACAGCAGCCGATCATTCCAAAGCCGATTGCTCCGCATCCAACCATGGCGGCGCCGGCTGCCACGACGCCGTCAGCGCCGACAGCCGCTGCGCCGCCATCGGCGGCGACGGCAAGCAGCGATGCGCTCACCGCGTCAAATGCCGCCCGGGAGGATTACACGGCGAAGCTTCAGGCATGGCTTGCGGCGCATAAGCGCTATCCGGTGCAGGCGCGGCGTATGCGGCTGGAAGGGTCGGCGTTACTTCAACTGAGGGTCGGGCCGGAGGGGCAGGTCGTTGCGCATCGCATCGAACGGAGTACGGGCTTCGTCATTCTCGACCGCGAGGTGGAGGCGATGCTCGCGCGTTCCGAGCCCTTGCCCGCGCCGCCTGCGAATCTCGTGGGAACGGATCTCGAATTTCTCATCCGTTTCGACCTCGGCGAGTTCGACTAGCCCCCTTGGCGCGGCCTGTCTCGGTTCGGGCGAAGCCGGCTCCCCTCTCGCAGCACGAGGCCTTGGGCTACGTCCGCGAACTCCGCTTCTGCGCAATATCGAGCGAAGCGCTCGATGAAGTCTTTCATCTCCGCGTCGCTGGGGCCTGTGTATTTCCCCTTGAGCCGCCGTCTGGCAGTGCGGATGGCTGACGAAATGGCCGCTTTCAGATCGGACATCTTCCACTGCGTGCGAAGCCAATGGGGCCAGGGCGAGTTCGCCAAAAAGGCCTGGTAAAGCCTGTAGGCCTGTGGGTCGGGGAAAAGAGGCTTCTCCCTGCCAAAGCGCTTCCAGGGCTTGTCTATGCCGGCGTAATGCACGATCGCCGGTTCGATGAATGCGTACGCCGCCATAATGCCGCCGCGACGCGGCAGCATGTTCCAGACCGGAGAGAGCGACGCGAATTGCCCATCGAGCACGGCATTCAGGCTGTCTTCATCAGGCAGCAGGCAAAGCTTCGAATTGCGGCGCACATAGTCGAGAGTGCGTGCGGTCAGCCCGGCGCTGTTCCATGCGGCGACGTCGATGCAGATCACGCCGGTATTGCAGTAGCGGTATGGTCGGCTCATTCCCAGCTCTGCGAAATGCGCCTCTCCAATGGCCTGCTCCTTTGCCGTCGTGAAGACGACGCCGCGGCGCTGCGCCGCGATGGCGTGGCCGCCGAGATCGAGACTGAAGAGTGGCGTTACATCCGCATGAATGGTGAGGTCGGTGTCGAGATAGAGAATGCGCTCGTAGCGCTGGGAGAAGATTTCGGGCAGGAGGAGTTTGACCAGCGTTGCAGTCGTCAATCGTCCGAGGCTGATGGTGATATCTCGCAACGGTTCGAAGTCGATAATTTCATGTCTGATGCCCTTTGCCGCCATCCATTGCCGGTCGGCTTCCGTCGCTGCGGCGTCATCGGTCACGATCACGATATCGAAGGGCGTAGCGGGCTTCGCGTGAGCGCGAACGGCGTCGGCGACAAAGAGCGCCGGTATGAGCATGTTGCGGTCGGTGCAAAGCACCACGGCATGTCGCGCGGCGACCGCTTCCTTTCCGACGTTATCTTTCAATGTCCATCCGCCCCCGCTGAATGCTCCGGGCGCAATGCTAGACCGGCCACCGTCCGATTGCGAGAGAAGGGGCGGAAAGTCAGCGGATCAGGCGTTCCGCCGGAAAGCGCAGCGCAATATCCATCGGCAGGTTGCCGCCGCCATGCGCGTCGAGCGTGCCGCCGTGAAGCTCCATCACCTTGCGCGTGAGCGAGAGGGCAAGGCCCTGCATGCGAGCCGCGCCGCTATCCTCGGTGCTGACAAAGGGATCGTCGCAATAGGGCAGGCGGGCCTGAAGCCCATCGCGCTCATGCGCGACGAGTTCGTTCAGCGTCAGCAGCAGGCCGTGCTCGCTTTCCGAGACGGTGAGGCGCAGCGTTGCGCCGCGCCTTGCGCTGAAGATCGCTTCGGCGACGAGGCGGAAGAGCCCCTGGCGCAGGCGCTTTGCATCGCCGCGCAAGCCGGGCAATTTCGCCGGGCAGTCGATCTCGATCTTGAGGCCTTCCTCGCCTGCGCGGATCTTCTGGCTTGCAACCGCGATTTCGAGCAACTGACCGAGATTGCAAATCTCGTCGGTGAGGCTCGTATTCTCCGTTTCCGCATCGGCGATGCCGAGCAGATCCTCGATCATGTCGAGGAGCATGGTGCCGCTCGAATGGATGTCGCGGGCATATTCGCGGTAGCGTTCGCCGCCGATCGGGCCGAGCTGTTCGTTCTTCATCATCTCCGAAAAGCCGATGATATGTGTCAGCGGTGTACGGAGATCGTGATTGACGTTGGAAAAGAAGGTACGGCTGCGCTTCTTCGCTTCGCGGCTCTGCGCTTCGGCCGCCTCCATCGTGCGTTCAAGCTTGCGCCGCACGGTGATGTCGTTGAGCGCGGCGACGCGGGCGGGCACGCCACCCCAGCGCGAGTCGACGATGCGCATTTCGGCGAAGCGGTTGTCGCCATCCGGACGCATCACCGCCACCTCATGTTCGCCGGGATCGGTAGGCAAGCCGAAGGGCTTGCCGATCAGCTCCCCGGCGCTCTGTCCCATCAGTTCCTCGGCAGCGGCGTTGACGAAGCGGACATTGCCATGACTGTCGAGGATGACCATCGCCTCGGACGTTTCCTGAACCAGCGTCATTTGCGGCTCAGCGACCGGGCGAACCTCCGCGACTTCGCGCCTGTCGCGGGCCTGGCGTCGCGCCACGGCGCGGCGAAGCGCCAGCAGCACATGCATCGCTTCGGTACCGGCGCCGAGGCAATCTTCCGCGCCTGCCGCCATCGCCTGCAGTTGCAATGCGGCATCCTCGCGGCCGATCGCAAGCACCGGCGCATCCGGGCCGAGCGAAATGACACGCTTCAGAAATTCGATTTCGCCACCCTCGCCATCGGCGATGTCGACGATCACGGCGTCGATGCCGGGGTTGAGCAAGGGCTCGATGCCTGCGGATGGGTGCGAAACGCTGAAGCTGACCGCGCCTTTCCCGTCGGATGTCGCCAGCCGAAAAGTTTCGCGCAGCGTCTCGCTCGCGCTCACCACATGAGTTGCGAACGCGGGCAGGGAATCGTGCCCTTCATAGCCAGTCCTGGAAATGGGGCCCGCCGACCACAATTGCGTCGTACGGCTCATCAAAAGCCTACCTTCCGGCCCCCGCCGTTGGTCGATATGAAGTCTTTCGTCATGCTTCAAACGACCGGTCCACTTATTCGATTTGTCGTACAACTCAACGCCAGCAGCGAGTGAGGCATTGCCCATGGAATCTGCCGATCAAGGAGCGTGCAGTTCCGCCTCACGCGGTCTTTAGAATCGGCTCCAGAAGTAAATACTTGGTAAAGATTGGGGATATCTTGTGGGGCGGGTGTGAGTGACATACAAGGAAAAGCAGGGGCGGAGATTTCCGAAAACCTATTTCAAGTCAAAGGCTTCGTATGGGATCGGCGCCCGCCGGGCCCTGGTAAACAAAATCTTTCCTCTTCATCTTTCGTTAGGGCGGACCCGGCGCGGCAAAGGGTCTCGCTCGCCTCCTGCCAACGATGTTATGCGCATTCCGGCCGTTCGATGATTCGGGGCCGAGCGCGTGACGCGGAAGGCAAACTTGTTCCAGTTCCCGCAATGGGTTAGGTATGCGCCCGCGCCGGTTCGGCGCCTTCAGACGGTTTCCGACGGTTATGGCCAAGCAGGAAAAGACCTTTCGCCCCAAAGCACGTGTGCCGAAGGGGCTTCGCGATGTCGCCGCCCCAAATGTGCGGGCCGAGGCGCGCATGATTGCGCGTATTCGCGAGGTCTATGAGCGCTACGGATTCGACCCGCTGGAAACCTCCGCGCTCGAATATGCGGATGCGCTGGGCAAGTTCCTGCCCGACGAGGATCGTCCCAATGAAGGCGTCTTTTCCTTCCAGGACGATGACGAGCAGTGGCTGGCGCTGCGCTACGATCTGACCGCGCCGCTCGCGCGCTATGTCGCCGAACATTATGACGGGTTGCCCAAGCCCTTCCGCCGCTATCAGACGGGACCCGTCTGGCGCAATGAGAAGCCGGGCCCGGGCCGCTTCCGTCAGTTTACGCAATTCGACGCCGACACGGTCGGCGCGCCCAGCGTCGCGGCCGATGCCGAGATGTGCATGATGGGCGCGGACTGCCTCGAAGCGCTGGGCCTTCAGCGCGGGCAGTACCGGCTGCGCGTCAACAACCGCAAGGTGCTCGACGGTCTCCTCGAAGAGATCGGCCTCGGCACCGATGCGGAGGATCGCACGCACATGACCGTGCTGCGCTCCATCGACAAGTTCGACAAGCTCGGCCGCCGCGGCGTGGAGCTTCTGCTCGGCGCGGGCCGCAAGGATGAATCCGGCGATTTCACGAAGGGCGCAGGATTGGCGCCCGAGCAGATTTCGCGTGTGCTCGACTATGTGGAATCGGGCCTCAATGAGGCGTCCGCCGATCGTGGCGCGGTGCTCGAAGGCTGGCGCAATGTCGTGGGCAACAGCGCCATCGGCCGCGAAGGTATCGACGAGCTTGCCGAGATGGATGCGCTCTTCACGGCGGCGGGCTACGGCCCCGACCGTATCGAGTTCAATTCCTGGATCGTGCGTGGCCTCGGCTACTACACCGGTCCCGTATTCGAAGCCGACCTTCTCTTCGACGTGAAGGACGAAGACGGCAATCTCGTGCGCTTTGGCTCCGTCGGTTCGGGCGGACGCTATGACGGGCTCATCGAGCGCTTCAAGGGCGTGAAGGTTCCCGCCACCGGTTTCTCCGTCGGCGTCAGCCGCTTGCAGGCCGCGCTCGAGGCGCTGGGCCGCGTCGAGAAGGACGTTGTCGCGCCGCCGGTCGTTGTGCTCACGCTCGATGCCTCCAACATGGCCGGCTATCAGGGCATGGTCGGCGAGCTTCGCAATGCGGGCATCCGCGCTGAAATGTATCTCGGCGGTTCGGGCATGCGGGCCCAGATGAAATATGCCGACAGGCGCGGCGCCCCCGTCGCCGTCATCGAGGGCGAGGACGAGCGCGCCAGGGGCATCGTCACGCTGAAGGACCTGATCCTCGGCTCGGAGGTCTCGCGCGAGATCACCGACAATGCCGAATGGCGCCAGAGCGCCGCCGCCCAGATCGAGGTCGAGCGCTCGAAGCTCGTCGAGGGCGTGTGCGAGATTCTGGCCCGCCACGGTCTCCATTCGGGGCACCACGGCCGTTAAGGCCCATATCTCCGCTTTCCCGACATTTACCATTCCATGTTAAAAGGGCGCGGCCGGAGGGTCCGGCGCGCGAAGGATCAAGACCATGTCATCGACGCCTGAGAGAAATCCGGCGGGAGCCAGCACAGGAGCCATGCGCGGCGTTTTTGAGCGCGCGGGCTTCGCGCCGGTCGAGCCGCCGCTCCTCCAGCCCGCGGATGTTTTCCTCGACCGTTCGGGCGAGGATATTCGCCGCCGCCTCTATGTGTTCACCGATCCGGGCGGGCAGGAGCTTTGCCTGCGTCCTGATCTCACCATTCCGACCTGCCGCCTCTATCTCGAAGGTGCTGGCGACGGTGAGGCCAAATATTGCTATTCGGGCGCGGTCTTCCGTTTTGATCCCAAGGGTTCGGGCGAGGTTGTGCAGACGGGCGCGGAGTTTTTCGGAGGGCGAGATGCCGAAGCCGCTGATGCCGAGATGCTGGCGCTTGCCGCCGAGGCCGTGCGCGCGGGCGGGCTTTCCGCTTTCGACATCGAAATGGGCGACCTCGCGCTTTTCGATGCGCTGGTCGACGCACTCGACATTCCGACGGGCTGGCGCACGCGGCTGAAACGCCACTTCTGGCGGCCGCAATATTTCAAGGAACTCGTTCAGCGACTCGCGGCAGATGGCGGCGCCAATGAGC
>DAIEIL010000144.1 GCA_027352645.1 Rhodobiaceae bacterium
TGCCCATCGGATTGAGGATCATTCGCCAGCCGTTGTGAAGCGCGCCGGTGCGCGTGATTGCAACACCAATGCGCTTCAACCCTTCAGCAGGCGCTGCTTCAAGTGCGTTCTTTTGTTCGTCAGAAAGCGCATCGATGTCGAATGTTTCGCCGGGCTTGAGGCCGATCCGCGCCAGACGATCAAGCGTCGGTGTGTCGTCGAAATGCGGCGGGTTGAGCTTCATCGTTTCGGCAAAGATCGAGAAAAATTGCGCCGCCTTCATCTTGAGGACCTGATCGACCGGCGCGCTCATGTCGAGCGCAGGATCGTTCTCGCCCGCAGGCGCAACGTAATTCGCATCCCCATAGGCAGAGAGCGGCGTCGCCGTGATCCCGGCCTGAAAGGCTCTGACGGCGGGATAATCGTCAACGCCATTTGTCTGCGTACGACCGATGATCCAACCCGTTGCGGTCGGCGAGCGATATGCCTTGACGCCCGACGGCAATTCGCCCTGCCACTCCGGACCGACGACGGCGATCACCTGTTTGTGCGAGCCCGTTGTGCGCGGGCCGACGGAGGCGAAGACATGGCTCCACATATCCATGATCGGCAAGACATAGTAGCGCCCGCCGGAATCCGGGATGGTGATGATGAGCGGCTCCTTGCTGACGTCGAACCAGAGCGCCGAATAAAGCGTGTCTGCATTGGGCCGCACCACGGCGTCGAAACTGTCTTCGGGAAAATGCGTCAGATGCGAAAAGCGGTTCATCGGCGCGAAGAGCGGCGCGGCGTTTCCGCCGGCGCGCGCGGGCGGGTTGGTCGTCACCCGCCGCGTCATCTCCATGATGACCAGCGGAAAGGCAAAGACATAAGCCTCTGCGGCGATTTCCTGAAATTCACGCGTGTCCGTCGTCATCGCAATCCTCCCTGATGCCAGTCTGGCGTTCCTTTAGAGCAAGCGCCCGGCGAGTGCGAGCGCGGGATACGCCAAAAAATTGGCATTTTGCGCCACGCGCCCTATGCTCCCTCGATCATTCAAACAGGGCGTTCTCCACCCATGGCCCAATCCGCCGCCTTCGACAGCCGCTTCATGACGATGGGCTATTTCAGGCTGATCCTGCGCCGCTTCGGCACCACGCCTGAGCTTCGCGCGGCGATCCTCGAAGGCACGGGCGTCACCGAGGCGACGCTGGACGACCCCAACGCCCATATCGACCTCTATCAGCAGATCAGCCAGAACGAGAACCTCGACGTCTTGCTCGGCGAGGGCTGGGTCACCATCGCGCCCGAGCTCTGGGCCCATCCCGCACATGGCGCCTTTGGCGTCGCGGCGATAACAGCGCCCGACCTCATGCGGGCGATTGAATTCATGGCGCGCTATTCGCTGGTGCGTGCACCGCTCAATAAGTTGCACCTGCGCCGCGGGCCTGACCATCTGACGATCGAATACAGCGTCAACGAAACGCTCACCGAGCCGCAAAGGCGTGTGGTGAGCGAGATCACCTTCATGTCCGTGCGTGCGCTTGTCGCCGACATCCTCGGTCGCCCGCCCGCCGAGATGGAATTCAGCTTCGCCTGCGGCGAGCCATCCTATGCCGCTGAATTGAGAAAGCTGCTGGGCTCTCACGTCATCTATGATGCGCCGGTAAATTCGATCCGCTTGCCAAATGGCTATCTTGCCGTTTCATCGCCCTTCGCCGATCCGCTTCTGCATGAGCGCACGGTCAGCGATCTGGAGCGTGCGCGACTTCAGATGTCGGCCCCCGCAGGTATTAGGCGTCGTGTCGAACATTTGCTGGCGACGGCGCACGCCGGTCGGCTCGATGCGGAAGCGGCGTCGCGCGCGCTTGGCATCTCCCGCCGCACGCTTGTTCGCAGGCTTGCCGAAACAGGCGTCAGGTTTCGCGATCTGCTCGACAGCGAGATGAAGCGCCGCGCGCATGAATTGCTGCAGGCAGGCTCGCTTTCGCGTGCGGATATTGCCTTGCGGCTCGGCTATGCCGACCCCACGAGCTTCAGCCGCGCCTGCCGCCGCTGGTTCGGCAGCGCGAAGAAGATCGCGTCAAGGCGGGGATGAAAATTCTTAAGGCCAGATGCCGCGTTGCAACGTGGCGCGCGCCACGCGTTCGATGGCGACGATCAGCGCTGCGGTTCTGAGATCGACCTTGGCGGCGGAAGCCTGGGTCGCCAGATCGGCTGTGAGCCTGTTCCAGCGGCCGACGACGAAATCCACCGCATGGTTCATCTTGCGCTGCATCTTTGCGTTCACGTCGACGAGATCCCATTGCTCGTTCTCGGTGTTCTGCACCCATTCGAAATAGCTCACCGTCACGCCGCCCGCATTGGCGAGAATATCGGGAAGCACGACGATGCCTTTTTCCATGAGGATCAAATCTGCATCCGGCGTTGTTGGCCCATTGGCGGCCTCGACGATGAGCTTTGCCTTGACGTCATGCGCGTTGTCCTTGGTGATTTGTCCGCCCAGCGCTGCGGGAATGAGAATGTCGCAATCGAGCGTCAGGAGATCGGCGTTCGTTATGCTGCGCGTTTCCGGCATGCCGACGACGGTGTGGTGTTCCGCGCGATAGGCCGCAACAGCGTCAAGGTCGAGGCCGCCTTCCTCATGGATGCCGCCTTGTGAGTCGCTGACGGCAATGATGATCGCGCCCGCGTCCTGAAACTTGCGTGCCGCCACTGAACCCGCATGGCCGAAGCCCTGCACCGCCACGCGTGCGCCCTTGACGCTCTTGAGATCGGGAAGCGGATA
>DAIEIL010000146.1 GCA_027352645.1 Rhodobiaceae bacterium
GCACGCGACGTGGCGCTCGCCCGCACCTATGCGACATGGGCCTATGGCCTGACGCTGCGCGGGCCCATGCCCGACCACATGATGCTCTATCCGCGCGACCTGAGACCGGGTCTCGCGGACAAGGCCGAAGCGCTTTTTCAGGGGCGCTGGTCGCTGCCCGGCGGACAGGTGAAGACGGATGGCGGCTCGCCCTTCGCCGCCACGCCGCCGACCGATGCATGGGCGGAAGAGCTCCACGGCTTCTCATGGCTGCGCCATTTCACCGCCGCAGGCGGCGACGCCGCGCGAACCTATGCGCAGACGCTGGTCGCGGGCTGGATGACGCAGCAATCCGCCCATTGGGACCGCATCGCCTGGGCGCCGCATGTGATCGGCCGCCGCCTCACCTCATGGGTAGCGAACGGCGCGCTCATCATCGACGGCTCGGACCTCATCTACCGCTCGACGCTCCTGCGCAACATGGCCCGGCAGGCCCGCCACCTCGCGCGGACTGCGGCGCTGGCCCCCGCAGGCGAGAAGCGATTGACGGCGGCACTGGGCCTCACCTTTTCGGGCCTGTGCCTTTCCGAAGGCGAAAAGCGCCTTGAAAAGGGCCTGCGCCTCGTCTGCCGCGAACTCGACCGTCAGGTGCTGGCCGATGGCGGCCATGTCAGCCGCAACCCGGCGGCGATCCTGTCGATCATGCTCGACCTCATCTCGCTGCGCGACGCCATGGCCGCACGCGAGCTCGAAGTGCCCAAGCCCATTCGCAACGCCGTAGACCGCATGATGCCGATGCTGCGCTTCTTCCGGCATGGGGACGGGCGGCTGGCGCTTTTCAACGGCGCGAATGAAGGGCTCGATGGCGCCATCGACGCCGTGCTCGCCTATGACGATACGCGCGGCAAGCCCTTCGGCTTTGCGCCGCATTCCGGTTATCAGCGCATGGCGGCGGGCCATGCGCGGCTCATCGCGGATACGGGCCCGCCGCCGCCCGGCCGCTACAGCCACGACGCCCATGCGGGCTGCCTCTCCTTCGAGATCAGCTCCGGAAAGTCGCGCCTCGTCGTCAATTGCGGCACGACGCGGGTGCTCGGCCCCGACTGGGAAGCCGCCAGCCGCGCCACCGCCGCCCATTCGACGCTGGTTCTCGCCGACACGTCGTCGGCCCGCATCCTGCGCGGCAGCTTCACCCGCGCGCTGCTCGGCGCCCGCACCATGGAAGGCCCGACCCGCGTCGAAAGCCGCCGCCACGAAAACGACAGCGGCATCTGGCTCGAGGCGAGCCATAACGGCTACGAAAAGCGCTTCGGCCTCGTCCATCGCCGCCGCCTCTTTTTCTCAGGCACGGGCGACGAGCTGCGCGGCGAGGATCTGCTGCTCACCAATGAACCGCGCAAGGCTTTCCCGTGGCAGCGCCGCTACTGGCACACGCCGCCCGAGGACCCTGCCTTCGCGATCCGCTTCCACCTGCACCCGGATGCCAAACTCTCCCTGTCCCAGGAAGGGGCAAGCGCGCTGGTGCGCCTCGGCAATGGCGAGGGATGGCAATTCCACGCCCGGATCGCAGGCACCGAAGTGCCGCTGACGATTGAGGAAAGCGTCTATCTGGGCGGCGGCGACACCACCCGGCGCGCCGAGCAGATCGTCATCGCCTCCAGGGTTTTCCGTGGCGACGCCAAGGTGAACTGGGCCTGGAAGCGGGTTTCCGGGGCTCCGGTAAAGCGGGAAGCGCCCCAGCTGCCCGAATTGCCCGATCTCTAGCCGCTTCGATGGCGGATGAGGCCGTTTTGTGCTATCCGCCGCGGCATCATCCCCCTTCAAGCCTCGAAAGGGCAGCCTATGTCCGTTTCCGCAAAACCCGCCCCCAAGGCCGCCGACATCCAGCCGGTGCGCCGCGCCCTTCTCTCCGTCTCCGACAAGACGGGGCTGATCGACTTCGCGAAGGCGCTGCATGAGGCGGGCGTCGAGCTCGTCTCGACCGGCGGCACCTCCAAGGCCATCGCGGCGGCGGGCCTGCCGGTGAAGGACGTGTCCGACCTCACCGGCTTTCCGGAAATGATGGACGGCCGCGTGAAGACGCTGCATCCGAAGGTCCATGGCGGCCTTCTCGCGGTGCGCGACGACGCCGAGCACAGGGCGGCGATGGAAGAGCACGGCATCGGCGCGATCGACCTTCTCTGCGTCAACCTCTACCCCTTCGAGGCAACGGTGGCGAAGGGCGCGGCCTATGACGAGTGCATCGAGAATATCGACATTGGCGGCCCGGCCATGATCCGCGCGGCGGCGAAGAACCACGCCTATGTAGCCGTGATCGTCGAAGGTTCGGACTACGCCTCCGTGATCGAGGAGATCAAGGCGAAGGGCGGCACGTCGCTCGCGCTCCGCAAGCACCTCGCCCACAAGGCCTATTCGCGCACGGCGACCTATGACGCCGCGATTTCGAACTGGTTCGCCGAAGAGCTGAAGGATACCGCGCCCGACTATCGCGCCTTTGGCGGCCATCTCCGCCAAACGCTTCGCTACGGCGAGAACCCGCACCAGATCGCGAGCTTCTACACGACGGGCGAAAACCGCCCGGGCGTTTCGACGGCGACGCAGCTTCAGGGCAAGGAACTCTCCTACAACAACATCAACGACACGGACGCCGCTTTTGAACTCGTCGGCGAGTTCGATCCCAGGATCGCGCCCGCCATCGCCATCATCAAGCATGCGAACCCCTGCGGCGTCGCAGTGGGCTCCTCGCTCGCCGACGCTTACCGCAAGGCGCTGGCTTGCGATCCCGTCTCGGCATTCGGCGGCATCATCGCCTCGAACCTCCCGCTCGACGGCGAGACGGCGGAAGAGATCGCCAGGATCTTCACCGAAGTCATTATCGCGCCGGACGCCGACGAGGATGCGCGCCGCATCATCGGCGCGAGAAAGAACCTGCGCCTGCTCATCACCGGTGGCTTGCCCGACGCGGGCGCACCGGGCCTGACGGTGAAGTCGGTCGCGGGCGGCCTTCTCGTCCAGTCGCGCGACAATGGCCGCGTCGATCTGCTTGACCTCAAGGTCGTGACGAAGCGCCAGCCGACGGCGCAGGAGCTCGCCGACCTAAAATTCGCCTTCCGCGTCTGCAAGCATGTGAAGTCGAACGCCATCGTCTATGTGAAGAACGGCGCGACGGTGGGCGTGGGCGCCGGCCAGATGAGCCGTGTGGACTCGGCGCGCATCGCCGCCCGCAAGGCGCTTGATGCGGCGGAGGCCGCGGGCGCCTCTCAGCCCGCGACCATCGGCTCGGTCGTGGCGTCGGACGCATTCTTCCCCTTCGCCGACGGTCTTCTCTCGGCGGCGGAAGCAGGCGCGACGGCAGTGATCCAGCCCGGCGGCTCCATGCGCGACGAGGAAGTGATCGCGGCGGCCGACGAAAAGGGCCTCGCCATGGTCATGACGGGAATGCGCCACTTCCGGCACTAAAAACAGCGGTCATGCCGGACTTGATCCGGCATCCATCTTTGCCCGGCGCACGAAGGAAGATGGACCCCGGGTCAAGCCCGGGGTGACGGCCCGCCTTGAAGCCGCCTCACTCGATCGCCGTCGCGCGTTCCTCGCGAACGAAGCTGAGCATCGCAATGCCGAGTATGATCAGCGGCACCACGACCATCAGACCGAGGCGCTGGCTGCCGCTCAGGCTCGTGACGAGGCCAATGAGCAGCGGCGCGACGAAAGTCGTGGCCTTGCCCGCCAGCGAATAGAGCCCGAAGAACTCGGTCATCATTTCGATCGGCGCGATGCGCGCGAGCATGGTTCGGCTCGACGCGATGGTCGGACCAGCCATCAGCGCAAAGAAGGCGATGGTGGCGAGGAAGCCCTGCTGCGGCAGCGTGGTAAACGCCTTTGCGTCCGGCGCGACATCGACATGAACGAAGAAGAACACCCGGTCGCGGTCGAAGGACATCAGCACCAGAAAGGCGAGTAGCGCCAGCGCCAGCGACACCATCAGCGTCTTCTTCGAGCCGAATCGCTGATCGGTCCAGCCACCGACAAAGGCGCCGAGCGCGGCGAAGAGAGTCGCCCAGACGCCGTAGACCGCCATCTCCATGGCGCCCCAGTGAAAGATCGAGGCCGCGAGAATGCCACCAAAGACGAAGATCGCATTCATGCCGTCATAGAAGGCCATGCGCGAAATCAGATAGAGCGCCACATTGCGGAAATGCCATGCCTTGTTGATCGTATGGCCGAGACGAATGATCCCCGCCCTCGCTGCTGCCATGCGCGAGAGGCCGCGATGCGCCTGGTCGGGAACGATCAGGAGCAGGGGCAGCATGAAGACGATGAACCATGCGCCGGAAATCGGGCCGACGATGCGATCCGTCTCATGCGCCTCCTTCGACAGCCCGAAGGGAGGCACGTCGGGAATGAAGGAGGCATGTACCACGCCCGGCAACTGCAGATAGATGAGCACGATCACAAGCGCGACGATGGCGGCAAGCTGCCCGACGCCGATGCCGATGCCCGACAAGAGGCCTATGCGCCGCTCGGAGGCGATGGTGGGCAGCATCGCATTCGCGAAGATGATCGCGAATTCCATGCCGACCGAGGCAACGATGAGCGAGAACATGATCGGCAGAACAGGCGAGCCCGGCACCGCGATCCAGAGACCGAAGCAGCCAAGCGTACAGAAGATCGTGAAGAAGGTGATCCAGGGTTTGCGCGGCCCCGCCGCATCGGCCATCGCGCCGAGAAGCGGGCTCGACAGCGCGATGATGATGCCCGCAATCGCCTGGGTATAGCCCCAGATCGCCTGCCCTTTCACCGGATCGCCGACCACCGTGGCGGTGAGATAGGGCGCGAAGAGAAAGATCGTGACGAGAGAAAAATAGGGCTGGTTCGCCCATTCGTAACAAACCCATGCGGCCTGCGCGAGCGTGGACGCAGGCTCGCCTTCTTTACGTGTGGTCAATCGATTGCCTCCGCGCGTTCCTCCCGTACAAAGAACATGCCCGCAAGCCCGATGACAAGAAGAACAAGCACGGATGCAAAACCTGCACGCTGACTCTGGAAGAATTCCGTCGCAAAGCCCACCAGCATCGGTCCGATAAAGGCCGTTGCCGTTCCAGACAGCGCATAGATGCCGAAGAATTCCGACATCTTGGTGACGGGCGCGATGCGGGCGAGCATCGTGCGGCTGTTCGCATAGGCCGCCGTGATGCAGATGGCGACGAGAAGCACGACCGTGAGATAGAGAAGCTCCGGCAGCGTACGGAAAAACGGCAGGCTCCAGAGCGGCGGCGTCGCGGGATCATGCGGCCAGAAAAAGAAGAGCTCGGTCGGCGTTATCGAAACCGCAAGGACGACGCCCAGCGCGGTGCCGCCGATGGAGATCATGATGGCGCGCTTCGATCCGAACCTGTCGTCGAGCCAGCCACCGAAAATGCCGCCACCCACCGCAAAGATCGAAAGGACGATGCCGTAGATGGTGAGCGTCAACGCGTTCCAGTGGAAAACGCCCGCCGCATAGACGCCGCCGAAAACCAGCACTGCCGTCTTGCCGTCATTGTAGAACATGCGCGCAATGAGATAGGCGGCCACATTCCGATACTGCCGGAGCTTCAGCACCGTCTTGACGACCGTGCGAAGCCCGCGCCTGACGGCCATAGCGACCGGTACGCCCTCGCCTTTCACATCCGGCGTCCAGAAGAGAAGCGGCAATGTGAAAAGCGCCATCCACACCGCGCAGATGGGCCCCGCGATGCGGCTGTTCTCGAAAGCGCTCACGTCGATGCCGAACAGCGCCTTCGGGGGAATGAAGCTCCAGCCGACCATGCCCGGCAGCATGAAGGCCCAGAGCATGAAGCAGAGGATGAGGAGAGCGCCCGCATTGCCGAGCGCAAGGCCGAGGCCCGAAAGAAACCCGATGCGGTCATGCGGCGCGACGGCGGGCAGCATCGAATTGTGAAACACCGCGGAAAATTCAAAGGCGACGGAGACGGTGACGACCAGCGCCGCAATGGCGAGAATGGAAAGCCCCTGCCCACCCGGCAGCGCCCACCAGAGCGCGAAGGTCGCGGGCACCATCAGCGCAACAAAGAAGGCGATCCACGGCTTGCGCTTTCCGCCCGTATCCGCGATCGCGCCAAGCACGGGGCCGAGCGCCGCGATGAAGAACCCCGCAATGCCGTTGATATGACCCCATATCGCCTGGCCCTTCACAGGGTCGCCAACCACGACATTCGAGAAATAGGGCGAGAAGATATAGATGGTGATGAGGATCACGTAAGGGTTGCGGGCCCATTCGAAAAGCGCCCAGCTCCATTGGCCCTTGCCGTCCGCCGCCGCCTCGCCGGTCGCGGAATAGCCATGAGGCGGATGCGGATCGTTTTCAAACGACTCACGTACTTCCGCCAGCTTCTCGATCACTTCCACAGAACGTCCTCCTCGCTCGCCGCGAACGCGAAGGTGCTTCTGACAGTCCGAAGACTGCGGCCCTTTCCTGCGTCGCATTGGCAATTGGAGCATAAAGCCGCCGCGCGGGAAAGGCGGGAGCCATTGCGCGAGGCCGCGAAGTCTTTAATCTCCGCGAGATCGCTGGCCAGACTTGCATGAGGGGGAAGCATGTCGATCCTGTCGGAACTTCGGACGCTGACGCCGAAACAGAGGAACACCGTCCTTGCGAGCTATCTCGGCTGGACGCTCGACGCTTTCGACTTCTTCATTCTCGTTTTCGTGCTGAAGGATGTGGCGGCGGAATTCTCGACCAGCGTCAAAGCGGTGAGCTACGCAATCGCGCTCACGCTGATGATGCGGCCCATCGGCGCGCTCGTCTTCGGCCTGGCGGCCGATCGCTTCGGACGCCGCCCCGTCCTGATGGCGAACGTCCTTTTCTATTCGCTCATGGAACTGCTGTCGGGCTTTGCGCCCTCCATGACGGCGCTTCTCATTCTGCGCGCGCTGTTCGGCATCGCCATGGGCGGTGAATGGGGCATCGGCGCATCGCTTGCGATGGAGTCGATCCCGCCGCGCCTGCGCGGTCCCGTTTCCGGCCTTCTGCAGACCGGCTACCCCACAGGCTATCTCATCGCTTCGGTCGTCTTCGCGTTGTTCTTCGAACATATCGGCTGGCGCGGCATGTTCATCCTCGGTGCCGCCCCTGCGCTCCTCGTGCTCTACATTCGCCGAGGCGTCGAGGAGTCGCCGGTCTTCCTTGCCCATGCGGAAAAGCGCGCCGGGGGAATCGTCGCCCACGCGAAAGACATGGCCCGCATAGGCCGCAAGCACATCTGGCTCTTTCTCTATTCCATCCTGCTCATGGCGGCCTTCAACGCCTTCAGTCATGGTACGCAGGATCTCTATCCGACTTTCCTGCGCGAACAGCACAGCTTCGACGCGCATTCGGTCGGCATCATCGTCATCATCGGAAATATCGGCGCGATCATCGGCGGCCTCACCTCCGGCACGCTTTCGGAACGCTTCGGCCGCAGACGCATGATTGCCACCATGGCGCTTCTGGCACTGCCGGTCATTCCGCTCTGGGCCTATTCCTCCACGCCCATATTCCTCGCGCTCGGCGCCTTCCTGATCCAGATCGCCGTGCAGGGCGCATGGGGCATCGTGCCCGCCCATCTGAACGAATTGTCGCCGAACGAAGTGCGCGGCACTTTTCCGGGCTTTGCCTATCAGCTTGGAAATCTGATCGTGTCGCTGGCCGCGCCGCTGCAGGCGGCGCTGGCGGAAGGCCGGGGCGGCGATTACAGCTTCGAGCTGGCCTCGGTCGCCGCTTCCGTCGCCGTGGCGCTTGCTCTACTTGCCACGCTCGGAGTCGAGAAGCACGGCGTCGCCTTTACTTCGACGACACCGCCTCCGGCTGGAGACTGAGCGCGCGGCGCACCGAAAAGCCGAGCGCGAGCAGAAGCAGCGGAAAACCGATCTGGAAGTGGGTTGCGCCCGCAAGCGGCGCGGCAATCGCGGGCATGCCGTAAAGCGCGACCAGCGCGATCTTCTCGTTTCGCGTCGCGCCGCGATCCACCATGTCGCTCGCCAGAATGGACAGGGGCACGGCGAGGATCGCGAATTCGTAATCGAAGATATAGGGCGTGAGCAGCAGCGTCGCCGAAACGAGAACGGCGAAGGCGAGCCGCGTCGGACCTTGCTTGTACCAGACCCATGCCACGGCGGCGGCGGCGCCGAGCGCCGTCAGAACCTGCGCCGCATAGGCAAGCGTCGCCGGCACGCCAAGCATCCGGAAGAAAATGAAGGCGCTCGGCATCTTACCCCAGGGCAAGAAACCCGACTCCATGATCTCCCGCACGACCGGCGCGTCCTTGAAGAAGGCGATCCAGAGATCGACGCCGAAGACGAGCGTCGCCACAAGCGCGAAGCACAGCGCCGTCGCGCCGGTGATGAAGAAGACGCGCCACTGCCGCGATGCGATGAGCGCAACGGGAATGAGAAGGCCGAGCTGCGGCTTGAAGGCGAGAAGGCCGAGAAGGACGCCAGCAAGCGCCGGTCGGCGCTCCATCGCGAGCACGGCACCTGCAAAAAGCGCGGCGGACAGAAACGAGTTCTGACCATGAAAGGCGCAGATGAAGACGCCGGGAAAGGCGACGAGAAGGATCGCCGCTTCCTTCAGCTTCAACAGGCGCCCGCATGTGAACACGTATAGCGCGAGCGTGCCGATGGTGAAGACAAGATAGGAAACGAGATAGGGCAGAAGCGCGAGCGGCGCGGCAACGAGCTGGAAGGTCGGCGGATAATGCCAGAGGAAGATGCTCTGCCCGGCGGGTACCGCGATACGCTGCGCTGCGAATATCTTGTAAAAGTCGAAAGCGTCCGCCGCATGGCCCTGAAGCGTCAGCAGCGAGGCGCTCCAGAAGGTGATGAAATCATAGCCGAGCGG
>DAIEIL010000150.1 GCA_027352645.1 Rhodobiaceae bacterium
AGCCGCGCAAGCGCCGCCGCGACGCTCAACAAGGCCCAACTCGATTTCAGCCGCACGCAGAAACTGCATGCGGACGGCAATGTCTCGAAAGCCGCGCTCGACAGCGCCCGCGCCGCGCGCGACGCCGCTGCGGCAAGTGTCCGCGAACTCGATGCGAAGCTCGCGACCGGCAAACTCGCCGCGCGTCAGGACCAGATCGACGCGGCGAAAGCAGCCGTGCAAGCTGCGCAAGCCGCGCTCGATCAGGCCAATTGGCGCCTCTCGCGCCGCGAAGGTCACGCGCCGCAGGGTGGCGTGATCGAAGACGTCTTCTTCCGGGTCGGGGAATTCGCGAGCGCCACGCAGCCCGTCGTTTCCCTTCTGCCTCCCGAAAACATCAAGATCCGCTTCTTCGTGCCCGAACCCGAACTCGGACGCCTCCATGTCGGCGACAAGGTAGCGCTCGCCTGCGACGGCTGCCCCACAGGATTGACGGGCCGCGTGCGCTTCATCTCGACGCAAGCCGAATTCACGCCGCCCGTGATCTATAGCGAGCAATCACAATCGAAACTCGTCTACATGGCCGAGGCCTGGCCGGACACGAAGCCGGAAGCCTTCCATCCCGGCCAGCCTGTGCGCGTGACGCTGCAAGGGGCGGAGTAAGCCGATGAGCGCCGCGCCATTCGACGGAGAACTCGTCATCGACGTCGAAGGACTCACCAAGAGCTTCGGTGGCCGCAAAGTCGTCGACAATGTCGACATGCAGGTCGCGAAAGGCGAGATCTATGGCTTTCTCGGCCCCAATGGCAGCGGCAAAACAACCACGATCCGTATGCTCTGCGGCCTGCTCACGCCCGATGCCGGACACGGCACCTGCCTCGTCTACGACATCCTGACCGAGAGTCCACGCATCAAGCTCGAAACGGGCTATATGACGCAGCGCTTCAGCCTCTATGAAGATCTGAGCATCCGCGAGAATCTCGACTTCGTCGCCCGCATCTATGAATTGCCGAGCCGGCGCGAGGCCGTCGACGCGACGATCGAGAAACTCAACCTCAAAGGTCGCGCCGATCAGCTCGCGGGCAGTCTTTCCGGCGGCTGGAAACAGCGCCTCGCCCTCGCCTCCTGCATCATGCACCAGCCGAAGCTCCTGCTGCTCGACGAGCCGACGGCAGGCGTCGATCCGAAGGCGCGGCGCGAATTCTGGGACGAGATTCACGAACTCGCCGCAGGCGGCCTCACGGTTCTCGTCAGTACGCATTACATGGACGAGGCCGAGCGCTGCCACAAGATCTGCTACCTCGCCTATGGGCGCCTGCTCGCACGCGGCACGGCGGAAGAAGTGATCGCGCAATCGGGCCTTGCGACATGGACGGTCTCCGGCCCCTCGCAAAGGCGCATCGGCCAGCTCGCCCGCGAGCTATCCGGCAAGCAAGGTGTCGATATGGTGGCGCCCTTCGGCGCGACGCTGCATGTGAGCGGGCTCGATCCCGCAAGCCTCGAAAGCGCCATCGCGCCCTGGCGCGGCGAGGCCGAACTCTCCTGGCGGCGCGATGAGCCAACGCTTGAAGACGTCTTCATCCTCATGATGAAGCAGGCACCGGACAATTTCACATGATGGGCGACCGCTTCAACTTCCACCGCCTCACAGCGCTCATCGCCAAGGAGTTCATCCAGATGCGGCGCGACAGGCTCACCTTCGCGATGATGCTGGGCGTGCCGATCATGCAGCTCATTCTTTTCGGCTATGCAATCAATGCAGACCCCAAGCATCTTGCGACCGCCGTTTACGCGCAGGATCATTCCGTTTTCACGCGCAGCTTCCTGATCGCGCTTGAAAACAGCGACTATTTCGAAATCACGGCGCATCCGGAAACGCGCGAGGAAGCCGATGCGCTGCTCGCGCAGGGCGACGCGCAATTCGTCATCGAGATTCCAGCGAACTTTTCACGCGACCTCCTGCGCAGCGAGCATCCACAGATCCTCGTCGACGCCGACGCGACCGATCCCGCCGCGACGGGTAACGCCATTTCCGCCATCAATCTGCTGGCCGGCAGCGTTCTCGACCGCGATCTCGTCGGACCGGTAGCCAAGCTCCGCCAGGGAGAGGCTCCCTTCTCGCTGGTGGTCCACCGTCGCTACAATTCCGAGAACCACACGCAATACAACATCGTACCCGGCATCATCGGCGTCATTCTCACCATGACCATGGTGATGTTCACGGCGCTTGCCATGACGCGCGAAATCGAACGCGGCACGATGGAGAATCTGCTCACCATGCCGGCCCGCCCGCTTGAAGTCATGATGGGAAAGATCATCCCCTATATCATGATCGGCTACATCCAGACGGCGCTCGTGCTCCTCGCCGCGCGCTTCCTCTTCGATGTGCCGATGGTCGGAAGCCTCGTTCTTCTTTCGGTCGTTCTGCTGATTTTTGTCGCCGCCAACCTCGCCGTCGGCTTCACCTTCTCAACGCTCGCGCGAAACCAGCTTCAGGCGGTGCAGATGGCGGTCTTCTTCTTCCTCCCATCCATCCTCCTTTCAGGGTTCATGTTTCCGTTTCGCGGCATGCCGGTCTGGGCGCAATGGCTCGGCGAGATACTTCCGCTCACGCATTTCCTGCGGATCATTCGCGGCATCCTGCTCAAAGGAAACGGCGCCACCGACATTCAGGCGGATACCGGCGCAATCATCCTTTTCTTTTTCGCGGCGACCGTCGTCGCGATGAACCGCTATCGCCGGACGCTCGACTGAGCCACGACACAAGGGGCCGAGTTGGGTAGGATGGCGACCGGGAAATGGGGAGACTGGCGATGCAGAACCGCGTCATAGCGCATATCGGTCATCACATACGATTCTATATTTCGCTCCTCGTCGGGGTCGCGATCTGGAGGCTCGCAGGCGACGCGTTTCCCCGCCCGCTCCACATTTCCATCGCGGCAGACGGCGCCTATGCGCTCTATCTTCTGCTGATGTTCATCAACATGATCCCGCTGATGCCCGAGCATCTGCGTCGCCGCGCCAATTACGAAGATGAAGGCATCGGCATCATCATGGTCATCACCGTGGCTGCGATCGTGCTGAGCGTCGGCAACATATTCGTGATCCTGAATGCCGCCACGCCACCCTCTGCGCTCCACATCGTCCTCGCCCTGATCGGCGTTTTGCTTGGCTGGCTGACGCTGCACGTCGTCATGGCCGCGCATTACATACAGATCTATTACCACGACGCGCTGCCCGGCGAAGGACACAAGGACACGGGCGGGCTCGACTTTCCGGGCACGGCAGAACCCACCTATTGGGAGTTCATCTATCATTCCTTCGTCGTCGGCATGACGGCGCAGACATCGGACACGCAGGTCACATCGACGCGCATGCGGCGCATGACGCTCGGCCACGGAATGCTGTCGTTCTTTTACAATACGGTCCTGATCGCGCTCGCCGTCAACATTGTCGTCGGCCTCTCAAAATAGGCCCGTTCAAACCGGCAGCATCTTGCCCGGATTGAGAATATTCAGCGGATCGAGGGACTGCTTGATTGCGCGCATGACGGCAATACCCTGCCCGTGCTCCGCTTCGAGGAACTTCACCTTACCCTCGCCGATCCCGTGTTCTCCGGTGCAGGTGCCGTCAAGCGAGAGAGCGCGCATCACCATGCGGTCGTGAATGCGCTGCGCCTCGGCAACTTCCGCGGCATTGTCTGGGTCGACCAGCATGATGAGGTGGAAATTCCCGTCCCCGACATGTCCGACGATGGGCGCAATGAGCGGCGATGATTTCAAATCCTCTTTCGTACCGGCAATCGCTTCCGCCAGCCGGGAAATCGGCACGCAGACATCGCTGATGAGCCCCTTCTTGCCCGGCTGAAGCGCGAGCGCGGCGTAAAGCGAGTTGTGCCGCGCCTCCCAGAGCGTCGTGCGCTCCTCTGCCTTCACGGCCCATTCGAAGGCGCCGCCACCATGTTCCGCGGCAATGGCGCCGAAGCGCTCAGCTTGTTCGGCGACGGAAGCTTCGCTCCCGTGAAACTCGACGAGAAGCAGCGGCGTCACAGGCAACGACAGTTTCGAATAGCGATTGCAGGCTTCGACCTGCACCTCGTCGAGGAACTCGATCCGCGCGATCGGCAGGCCAGACTGAATCGTCTCGATCACGGCGTCGATAGCGCCTTCGAAGTTCGGGAAGGACACGACGCCGGAGGCTATGGCCTCGGGGATGCCGTAGAGCTTCAAGGTCAATTCGGTGATGATGCCGAGCGTACCTTCGGAGCCGACGAGAAGGCGCGTGAGATCGTATCCGGCCGCCGATTTCCGCGCGCGCCGCGCGGTATACACGACGCTTCCGTCAGCCATGACGGCGGTGAGGTTCAGCACGTTTTCGCGCATGGTGCCGTAGCGCACGGCATTGGTACCTGAAGCCCGCGTCGCCGCCATGCCGCCGAGACTCGCATCGGCACCGGGGTCGATGGGGAAGAAAAGCCCCATGTCACGCAGATAAGCGTTCAATGTCTTGCGCGTCACGCCCGCTTCGAGATGCACGTCGAGATCGGCCGCATTCACTTCGAGGATACGGTTCATCCGCGAAAGATCGAGCGAGAGCCCGCCATGCGGCGCGGAGATATGGCCTTCGAGCGAAGTGCCCGTTCCAAAAGCGATGACCGGCAAGCGGTGCCGCGCACATATCCTCACGATGGCGGAGACTTCCTCCGTCGATGTGGCGAAGGCGACGGCATCGGGCGGCGCGACGGGATGCCAGCTCTCGTCACGGCCATGCGCCTCGCGGATGGGGAGAGAGGTCGTGAGCCGCTCGCCCAGCAGCGCGCGCAGATCGGCGATGGCCTGCGCCTTTTCATCATCGTTCAGAACTGCAGCAATTTCGGCCATGTGTTCCTCCGCCTGGAAGGCTATCCTCTCGCGTCGAAGCGAACAATCCAGTGCACGCCATGTCCCACTTTATGCGGCACATGGCGGTGAAGACCAGAAAATGGATATCCGGAGGAACCTGTGACTCTCAATGCTCCCGTCGAATGCCCCTTGCGCAAGGTGGAGGCCCAATGGGTCGATCTCAACGGCCATATGAACATGGCCTATTACCATCTGCTCTTCGATGAATCGCTGGACAAGCTCTTCACCGAACTCGGCATCGGCTGGGACTATACGCAGTCAGGCGCGGGCTCATCCTTCACCGCCGAGGTGCATGTCTGCTATCTCGACGAACTTCTGAAGGACGATCCGGTCCGCATCACCTATCAATTGCTCGACTGGGACGCGAAGCGCATTCATGTCTTCGGCCACATGTATCACGCCAAAAAAGGATACCTCGCCGCGACATCCGAACAGATGTGCGTTCACGTTGACATGAAGACACGGCGCGTGGCGCCCTTTCCCCAAGCGCAGCAGGAGAAGATCGCGACGCTCATGGAAGCACATCGCACGCTTCCCCGGCCCGAGCAGGCCGGCCGCATTATCGGCATCAGACGGAAGGCGTCGTAAGCGGCAGCTCGGCCTCACGCGGCTTTGCCGGCATCTCCGGCATGAAGTTCTTCGAGAGCGCGTGATAGACGCCCTCCTTACATACGAGACGCGAGGTGCCTTGCGCGATCAGCGCCGTCAGCATCAGCGGCACGAGAAGTTCGTGGCTGCCGGTCATTTCGGCGACGATGACAAAGGCCGTGATCGGCGCCTGCACAACGCCCGTGAAATAACCAACCATGCCGAGCAACACGACGGCGCCGATCGGCGTCGCAGGGAAGAAGCGCGCAATGTCAGCGCCAATGCCCGCACCCACCGACAGCGATGGCGAGAATATGCCGCCCGGCAGCCCGCAGATGGACGACAGCGCTGTGGCAACAAGCTTCAGCGGCGCGTAGATAGTCGAGAGCGTTTCCTCACCGTGAAGTGCGGCTTTCGCCTGCTCATAGCCGGTACCATGGATCGCGCCGCCAGAGAGAAGTCCGCAGAGCGCCACCGCCAAGCCGCAGAGGCAGGCGAAAGCAACCTTGTTCGCCTTGATCCATGAGCCCGCGCGTCCTGACAGCCCGTCGCCGAACATGACAAGGATTCGCGCGAATAAGCCGCCCGCGAGGCCGCCGACGATGCCGCAGACCGGCACGACGAGCCAGTCCTGCCAGCCAAGCAGGATGTCGCCGGTCGAGCCGAAATAGGTGTAATTGCCGAGAAACGCCATCGACGTGATACCGGCCGCGATGATCGTACCGAGGATGAGGCCGCTGGTGCGGACCTCGAAACTCCGGCTCATCTCCTCGATGGCGAAGACGATGCCCGCGAGCGGTGTGTTGAAGGCGGCGGCGACCCCCGCCGCGGAACCCGCGAGGATGAGTCCCTTCTGCTGGCGGCGCGAGTAGAGGCCGAGCGCGAACATCAGCGAAGCACCGACCTGTACCGTAGGCCCCTCGCGGCCCGTCGAGGCGCCCACGAGGAGGCCCGTCAGCGTCAGAAGAACCTTGCCGACTGCGATGCGGATCGAGACGAGCTTGCTGCGCTCCGATGTCTCGGCGAGCGCGCGGGCCGCAATCGCCTGAGGGATGCCGCTACCGCCCGAATTGGGAAAGAAGCGATTGGTGAGATAGACGGTGATGCCAAAGCCCAGCGGCGTGAGGATCAGCGGTCCCCAAGGCGCAAGCTCCCGAAAACGTTGGAACTCGAGCTGTGCCCGGTCCGAGAGAAGTGCCAGAGCGACGGCCACGGCACCGACCGCGAGCCCGCCTGCAACGAAGAAGAGCCGCTGCCGCCAGCGCCCCGAATGGACGTAGAGAAGACGCGCGCGGCGGGAATTGCTTGAAAAGGCCATGGAAAGAGAGCTCCGACAGGCTTGCGGGGTGACCCCCGGCCCTCTATGTAGCGGGCGCACGGCACGAAACCAAGCCGTCATTGGCGCAAAAGCAGCACCGAATCGGCCCACAGCCTCGTGCTATAGTCGCCCGCATCTGAACCCTGATTTCCAGCCGGACCCTGCATGACGAGCGACCCCTTCGACCTTGGGGCTATTCCCGAAGAGACAACTGCTCGCTCGACCAGCGCAGCGGCCGTGGCGTCCATGCGCGCGCCCTATCTCGACGGTCTCAATGCGGAACAGCGCGAAGCGGTCGAGGCGCTGGACGGACCTGTCCTGGTCCTCGCGGGCGCTGGTACCGGCAAGACCCGCGTCCTGACGACGCGGCTTGCACATCTGCTCGCCACGCGCCGCGCCTATCCCAGCCAGATCCTTGCCGTGACCTTCACCAACAAAGCCGCGCGCGAAATGAAGGAACGCATCGGACGGCTCATTGGGGGCGTGGTCGAGGGCATGCAGTGGCTGGGCACCTTCCATGCGATTGGCGCGAAGATGCTGCGCCGCCATGCGGAGCTTGCGGGCCTTCGCTCCGACTTCACCATTCTCGACGCCGACGATCAGGTTCGGCTGATGAAGCAGATCATCCAGGCCGCCAATATCGACGAGAAGCGCTGGCCCGCACGCCAGCTCGCGACCTATATCGACGGCTGGAAGAACCGCGGACTGACGCCGGGCAAGGTGCCCGCAGGCGAAGCGCAGGCCTTCGCCAATGGAAAGGGTGCGGAGCTTTATCAGGCCTATCAGCTTCGGTTGAAGGTTCTGAACGCAGTCGACTTCGGCGACCTGCTGCTCGAAACGCTCCGCATCTTCCAGGAACATCCGGAAGTGCTTGCCGAGCATCAGGACCGCTTCAAATACATGCTCGTCGACGAGTATCAGGATACGAACGTCGCGCAATATCTCTGGCTCCGCCTCCTCGCGCAGAAGAGCAGGAATATCTGCTGCGTCGGCGACGACGACCAGTCGATCTATGGCTGGCGCGGCGCGGAAGTGGACAACATCCTGCGCTTCGAGAAGGACTTTCCGGGCGCGAAGGTCGTGCGCCTCGAACGCAACTACCGCTCGACGCCGCATATTCTCGGCGCCGCCTCCGGCCTCATCGCCGCGAATGAAGCGCGTCTGGGCAAGACGCTCTGGACCGAGGAGAACGAGGGCGAGAAAGTTCGCATTTCCAGCTATTGGGACGGCGAGGAAGAAGCGCGCAACATCGCCGAGGAAATCGAGAGCCTGCAGCGCAAGGGCCATATGCTTCACGAAATGGCGATCCTCGTTCGCGCCTCCTTCCAGATGCGCGAATTCGAAGACCGCTTCATCAATCTCGGCATTCCCTATCGCGTCGTCGGCGGCCCGCGCTTCTATGAGCGCGCCGAAATCCGCGACGCCAATGCCTATCTGCGCCTCGTCGCGCAGCCGGACGACAATCTCGCCTTCGAGCGCATCGTCAACAAGCCGAAGCGCGGGCTTGGCGATGTCGCCCTGCAAACGATCCATCAGCTTGCCAATGCGCGCGGTGTCTCTCTGATGCGCGCCGCGCGGGAGATCATCACCACGGAAGAACTGAAGCCCGCACCGCGCCGCGCGCTCGCAGGCTTCGTCGAGATGGCCGAGCGCTGGCGCGCACTGATGCCCGGCATGCCGCATACGGAACTTGCCGAGATCATTCTCGACGAGTCCGGCTACACCGAGATGTGGCAGAACGACAAATCCGCCGAGGCGCCGGGCAAGCTCGAAAACCTCAAGGAACTCGTCCGCTCCATGGAGCATTTCGACGACCTTCAGGGCTATCTCGAGCACATCTCGCTCGTCATGGAAATCGAGTCGCAGGATAGCGGCGACAAGGTGAACCTGATGACGCTGCACAGCGCCAAGGGCCTTGAGTTCGACATCGTGTTCCTGCCCGGCTGGGAGGAAGGCCTTTTCCCGCATCAGCGCTCACTCGATCAGAGCGGCGTCGCGGGGCTCGAGGAAGAGCGCCGTCTCGCCTATGTCGGCATCACGCGGGCGCGGAAGCATTCCTATATCTCCTTTGCCGCCAACCGCCGCATCCATGCGCTGTGGCAGAGCGCGGTCCCCTCGCGCTTCATCGACGAAATTCCGAAAGAGCATGTAGAAGTCGCCGAAAGCGCCATGGGCGCATCGAGCTTCCAGAACTACGCGCCGAGCCGCTTCTCGCAGGACTTCGCCTCGGGCAGCGACTATTCGAGCCCTGGCTGGAAGCGCGCGCAAACCATGACGCGCACGACGTCGAAAGTGCGCCCGCCCAATCTCGAAGTCAGCGCCGAACTCGTGGCGACGAGCGATCCTGCAGCGGCGAGCTACCGCCATGGTGAGCGTGTCTTCCACCAGAAATTCGGCTATGGCGAAGTGACGGCCATCGACGGCAACAAGCTGACCGTCGATTTCGACAAGGCCGGACGCAAGAAGGTTATCGACAGTTTTCTGGAGCGTGTCTGAACGAAATGCCGATCTGGAAAGCCTCCTTCGTCGTTCCTTATTCTGTTGCGGAAATTTTCTCGGAAGCGCTGGAAAGCGCCTTCTCGCCTGAAGCGCTCGCGGTTTCGACCAGCGAGGCGCATCCCGGCGAGGGACCGCTCGTCAAAACGGCATCCGACTGGAACGAAGTCGAGGCGCATGGCTTCTGGCGCGTCGAAGCGCTTTATGAAGTTGAGCCCGATGCGGACGCGCTGCGTGCGCTCGTCGCGCCCATCGAGGACGAAACGGGAGCAAAGGCCGAAGAATTCGCCGTCGAACCTATCCAGGAAATCGACTGGGTGACGAAGTCGCTCGAAGGGCTCGATCCCGTGCGCGCGGGCCGCTTCTTCATCTATGGCAGCCACGATGCAGACAAGGTGCCCGCCGGCGTCATTCGGCTTCTCGTGGATGCGGGTCAGGCTTTCGGCACCGGCCATCACGAAACGACGACAGGCTGCCTCGAATTCATTTCGGAGGTCGTGCAGCCGGGCCGTCGCCTCAACGCGCTCGACATCGGCACGGGCACAGGCGTCCTTGCCATCGCCATTGCCAAGATCGCGCGCTGCAACGTGCTTGCCTCGGATATCGACCCGGTCGCCGTGCGCGTCACGAAGGGCAATGCCGGCAAAAATGGCGTCGCGCCCTTCGTCTCCGCAGTGACGGCCAAGGGCTTTGGCCATCCCGCCCTCCATGCCCGCGCACCCTACGACCTCATTGTCGCGAACATCCTCGCCCGCCCTCTCGTCTCCCTCGCGCCCGCCTTCCGGGCCCATCTGAAGCCGGGCGGCACGCTCATCCTCTCTGGCATCCTGCAGACGCAGGAGACCATGGTGACAAGCGCGCTCAGGATGCAGGGGCTTTTTCTTCGCGCCCGCAAGCCCAGGGGCGATTGGGTGACGCTGAGGATTCAGGGGTAAGGGCCAGTTGCCCACTTCCCTCCCCGCCCCTACATTCATTCCATGTTCCAGATCTTCGACGACATCGCCGACCCGTCGCTCGGCACAGAACGCGCGAGGCGCCTCCGCGAGGAGCTGCGTCGTCGCGGCCTCGACGGTTTCCTCATTCCCCGCGCCGATGAGCATCAGGGCGAATATGTGCCCGCCAATGCGGAACGCCTGCGCTGGCTCACGGGCTTTTCCGGCTCGGCGGGGATGGCCATCCTGCTTCTCGACAAGGCGGCCATTTTCGTCGACGGGCGCTACACGCTTCAGGTTCGCGATCAGGTGGACGTGGCGACCTTCGAGCCGAAGCACCAGATCGAGGAGCCGCCGGTCCGCTGGATCGAGCAGAACCTCGTCAAGGATGCGCAACTCGGTTACGACCCGTGGCTCCACACCGTCGACGCGGTGGCGCGGCTGAAGGCTGCCGCGGAAAAGGCAGGCGCAACGCTCGTCG
>DAIEIL010000165.1 GCA_027352645.1 Rhodobiaceae bacterium
CGAGCGATGTTCCGACAAATGTGCCCGGCAGCCATCCGGCCGCATAAAGTGCGCCGACGAGACCCGCAAGGCCGAAAAGCGCCGTACCCGGAATGAGAAGCTGCGCGGGCCTGATGCCCCGCATCGCTGCGAGCACAACCAGCGGCGCGCCGCCGAAAACCGCGACGGCCAGGCAGAGCCGCACAAGCAATCCACCCGCTTCCGGCCATACGATCGAGACCGGAATGGAGGCGAGCACGGCAAGGCTCATGATCCGCGCGACTCGCGAGGCGCGCACGAAATGCCGCTCGAGATCAAGGAAGAAGCGCTCCAGCGCGAAGACGGCGCTTGCGAAAAGCGCGAGCGTAGAGGTTCGGAATATGAGATCCCATTTGCCCGACGCGCCGACCATCATCGAGAGATAGCCGAACTCCGCGAGCTCGACGAGAAAGCCGGTGCCGAGCAGAACCGCCGTCGCCCTTGCGGCAGGCGCGCGCGTCAGAACCGCCAGCGCCGCAAGGTAGATCGCGAGCGAGGCAACGACGCCGAGCATTCCACCCTCGATGAGCGAGAGCCGCCTGTTGAAAGCCTGCCAGGCCGTGGGGTTCCACATATAGAGGGAAGCAGGCGCCGGCTTTTCGGAATGGAGCGCCACGGTCACGCTCGTCGCCGGATCGACGGTGAGCGAAAGCACGGAAAAACCCGCCCGCGTCTCGGTCGGCATCGGGGTCGGATCTTCAGCACCGGCGGCATAGGCGCGGTCGATTTCAGGCGCGGGATGCGGCCAGATGAAATTGAGAAAGCCCTCGCCACGGCGGTCAGCGATGAGATAGCGCGTGACGGGATCCTGCGCCCGGTTACGAAGCGCGGTGGCGAGCCAGACACCCTTGGCCTCGGGCGAGCCATCGGAAAGCATGACGGTGCCGTTATCTTCCGCCTCGGGCTCGGCATCGGCGCCCTCGCCATCTGCCGCTGCGGTGGGCGCAGGGGTCGGCGTCGCCGCCTTGGGCGGCGGGGGCGTCTGCTGATCGGACACTCCGCTATCTGGCGCTTCGATGGTGAGCTTCTGCCCGTGTTCCTCGTAGCGTTCCGTGAAGGGTGTCAGATTGACGACAGCGCGCGGATCGTCGAGCGCAACTGCGTCGAGCGCATGCGAAGTGCCGGGCATGAACGCAAACAAAAGCGCCGCCATCGCGCCAAGCGTGCGCATGCCCTTCAGGCCTCTTTGCATCACTCCCCCTTCCCGCACACCTACAACCGCGGATCGTCTCGCAGAATGGCAAAGACGACGTGATCGCGCCACATCCCATTAATTCTCAAATAGCCTCGCGCATAGCCCTCTTCGTGAAAGCCGCATTTGCGCAGGACCGCCTTGGACCGCTCGTTCTCCGGCAGGCAGGCCGCCTGAAGCCGGTGCAGTTTCAACTCCTCGAATACATAGGGGATGAGCGCCCGCACCGCCTGGGTGACATAGCCATTCCCCGCATGTATCTCGCCCGCCCAATAGCCGAGCGTGCAGGATTGCTGCACACCGCGCTGCACGTTGGAAAGTGTGCAGCCGCCAAGCAGCGCCTCATCATGCTCGCGAAATATGAAGAAGGGGTAGGCTTGATCCTCCTTCACGCTGCGCAGATAGCGCCTGATCCGCCTGCGAAAGGCGGGCCGCGTGAGGTCGTCGACCGGCCAGGTCGGCTCCCAGGGACTGAGAAAATCGCGGCTGCGACTGCGCAGCGACGCCCATTCGGCATAATCGGCCATCTGGGGTCCACGCAGAAACACGCCGTCGCCGAGAATCACCGGCGTCGTTTCGGGCTTCGATATGGATCTCAGAAAGGCCATGACGCACCGGTTCCGCAAGCGTGAGCCCGTCGGGCCTCACAGTCGAGCCGACGCTTCTCACACGATCTTAGGCAAATCTTGCCGCGAGACGCTCATAGGATTCAAGCCCGCCGCCCGCACCTTCGAGGGGCCCCACGGCGGCCAGAGCCGGCGTCGCCTTCGAAAGGAAGCGGCCCGCAAAGCGCCGGAGCGACGCGGCATCAACCGCATCCACTTTGGCGATCATTTCATCGAGCGCCAGCACCCGCCCATAGATCGCATATTGACGCGCGATCTGCTCCGCGCGCGACGAGGAGGATTCGAGGTTCATCAGAAGCCCGGCCTTCATCTGCGCCTTGGCGCGCGCCGTCTCTTCCTCGGTCGCATCCTCTCCGAGCCGTGCAATCTCGCCGGCAATGACAGGCATTAACTCCGCGAGATCGTCGGGCGAGGTGCCGGCATAGACGCCGAGCACACCGGTATCGGCGAACGACCATGAGTAGGCGAAGACCGAATAGCAAAGGCCGCGCTTCTCGCGCACTTCCTGGAAGAGGCGCGAGGACATGCCGCCGCCAAGGACGCTCGAGAAGATCTGCGCCGTATAATAATCGGGATCGCCATAGGCCGGCCCCTCGAAGGCGAGCGCCACATGCGCCTGTTCGAGATCGCGTGCCTCGCGCCTCTCGCCGCCACGGAACTTCGCGGGCTCGGCTGCCTCGCCCTTTCCGCTCGGAAGCGCGGCGAAGTGTTCCTGCGCAAGGGATACGAGTTCATCGTGATCGACGCCGCCAGCGGCCGCCAGCACCATGCGCGGCGACTGATAGCGCTCATCCATATAGCCCTGCAGCGCCTCGCGTCCGAAGCTCTTCACCGTATCGACCGTGCCGAGAATGGTGCGGCCGAGCGCCTGTCCCGGATAGGCCGCTTCGAGCAGATGGTCGAAGACGAGATCGTCCGGCGTATCGAGCGATTGCCCGATTTCCTGAATGACGACGCCGCGCTCGCGCTCAAGCTCGCCCGCCTCGAAAACCGAATGCTGGAGAATGTCGGAAATGATGTCGACGGCGAGCGGCGTATCGTTCTTCAGCACACGCGCATAATAGGCGGTTGATTCATGCGTCGTATGGGCATTGAGGTGCCCGCCGACATTCTCGATCTCTTCCGCGATGGCGCGCGCCGAACGGCGCTGCGTGCCCTTGAAGGCCATGTGTTCGAGAAGATGCGAGACGCCATGCTGATCGGAGCGCTCGTTGCGCGCGCCGGTATCGACCCAGACGCCGACAGACGCGGTTTCGAGATGCGGCATTTGATCGGTCACGACGGTGAGGCCGCTCTCCAGCCTCGTCACACTGACAGCCATTAGAAACTCCAGACTTCGCTACGCAACAACCGCCCGCGCCCGCTCCCGAATGAACCCCTCCACAGCTTGAAGATCGTTGGGCAGCACATCGAGGCGCTCCCGACGTTCGAAAAGATCCTGCATGCGCGGCGGAAGTTCGGGATGAACGCCCGTCGCCTGCTTGACCGCATCCGGGAACTTCGCCGGATGCGCCGTCGCCAACGTCACCATCGGTGTCGCTCCGTCGCCGCGTTCGGCCTTCGCCGCAGCAAGCCCCACCGCCGTATGCGGATCGACGAGCTCGCCCGTCTGCGCTAGCGTCTCGGCAATGGTCCGCGCCGTCTCGTCTTCGCTCACACGCTTTGAGGCAAAGAGCGTGCGGATCGTTTCGAGCCTGAGCGCGTCGATCTCGAAAGCGCCCGACTGCGCGAGGCCCTGCATCAGGCGGCGCACCGCCGCACCGTCGCGGCCATAGGCGTCATAGACGAGGCGCTCGAAATTGGACGACACCTGAATGTCCATGCTCGGGCTCATGCTCGGCATGACCTGACCCACCTCGTAGCGCCCGGTGTCGAGCGTGCGCGCGAGAATGTCGTTTTGATTGGTCGCAACGAGCAGCCGCGAAATCGGCAGGCCCATGCGGCTCGCCACAAAGCCCGCGAAGATGTCGCCGAAATTACCCGTGGGCACGGAGAAGGAAACAGGCCGCGCAGGCGCGCCGAGCGCCACGGCGCTCGTGAAGAAATAGACGATCTGGGCCATGACGCGGCCCCAGTTGATCGAGTTCACGCCCGCCAGCGAAATCTCGTCGCGGAAGGCGTGGTCGTTGAACATCGCCTTCACCAGCGCCTGGCAATCGTCGAAGGAACCTTCGATGGCGATGTTGTGGATGTTCGCGTCGAGCACCGTCGTCATCTGGCGGCGCTGCACTTCGCTGACGCGGCCTTTCGGATGCATGATGAAAATGTCGGTCGTGTCGCGACCGCGGAAGGCCTCGATCGCGGCGGAGCCCGTATCGCCCGACGTCGCGCCGACGACCGTGATCCGCTGGCCGCGCTTGGCCAGCACATGGTCGAAGAGCCGGGCGAGGATCTGCATCGCCACGTCCTTGAAGGCGAGCGTCGGCCCGTGAAAAAGCTCGAGTAGCCAGTCGTTCGAGCCGGTCTGGACCAGCGGCACCACAGCCTTGTGGCCGAAGCTCGCATAGGCCTCGCCGATCATCGCCGAAAGCTCGCCATCCGAAATCGACGGCCCGATGAAGGGCCGCATGACGCGGAACGCGACTTCCTGATAGGAGAGCCCGGCCAGCGCCCTGATCTTGCGCTCGCTCAGCTGTGGCCACTCCACAGGCACGTAAAGGCCGCCGTCGCGGGCCAGGCCCGCAAGCAATACGTCCTCGAATTCAAGCTCGGGGGATTGTCCCCTTGTGCTGACGTATTTCACCATAATCTCCAGGATAGCCTGACCCGGGGGCCGGACAGCCCGTAACCTAGCCCCCCATGCGGGCGGAGGCAAACGAGCGAGCGGAAAGAAGCTCCGGCCGGCTCACCGGCCCAGGTACCGAGCCTCGATATGGCGCCGGAAGGCCCCCGTTCCAAGAGGACCGCCCGTCGCAGAGGCGATGATTTCATCGGGCGTGAACCGCGAGCCGCGCCCATGCACATTTTCCCTGATCCAGCCGAGCAGCGGTCCGACATCGCCCTGCCCCAGCGCCTCTTCGAGCCCCGGCACCGCCGTTTGGGCCGCCGCGAAGAGCTGGGCCGCGGCCATTGCGCCGAGCGTATAAGTGGGAAAATAACCGAAGGAACCGGACGGCCAGTGAATGTCCTGCATGCAGCCCGACGCGTCGTCCGGCGGCGTGATGCCGAGATAGCGATCCATGCCCTCGTTCCAGGCGGCAGGCAGCTCCGCTGCGTCGAGCTCGCCCGCGATCATCGCCCGCTCGAGGCGGTAGCGCAGGATCACATGCAGCGGATAGGTCACCTCGTCGGCCTGCACGCGGATGAGGCTCGGGCCGACCTTCCGATAGTGGCGGAGAATGTTCTCGGGCGACCAGGCGGGGCCCTCACCGCCGAACGCCGCCCGGAGGCGCGGCGTCAGCCAGCCGACAAAGGCCGCCGACCGGGCCGCCTGCATCTCGAACAGCAGCGACTGGCTCTCATGGATCGTCATGCCGCGCGAGCGGCCGACCGGCTGGTGGCGCCACTCCTCCGGAAGCCCCCGCTCATAGAGCGAATGACCGGTTTCATGGATGATGCCCATGAGGCTTTCGGTGAAGTCGTTCTCGTCGTAACGCGTTGTGATGCGGCTGTCGTCGGGCACTCCGCCGCTGAACGGGTGGTGGCTGACATCGAGCCGCCCGTGATGGAAGTCGAAGCCCAGCACGCTCATGATCTCGCGGCCGAGCTTCTCCTGCAGGGCGATGGGAAACGGCCCCTCGATGGAGAGAGGCTGCGGCGCTGCGCTCTGCGCTTCCATAACCTCCTGCAGAAGCGACGGCAGAAAGCTTTCAAGTTCGCCGAAGAGCCGGTCGATCTCCGCCGAGCGGCGACCGGGATCGTAGCCGTCAAGCAGCGCATCATATGGATCGAGGCCGAGTGCGTCCGCCTTCGCCGCCGCCTGCTCGCGGGCGAGCGTGATGAGTTTGTCGAGGCCGGGGACGAGCGACGCGTAATCATTGGCGGCGCGTGCATGACGCCATACCATTTCCGTTTCGGAGCGTTGCCGCGCCAGCCGCTCGACGAGATCGGCGGGCGTCGCATTGGCATGGATGAGGAGACGGCGCATCTCGGCGAGATTGGCGCGGTCCCATTCGGGAAGCGACGAAGCCGTTTCCTCCGCGCTTGCGACAAGCTCCGCCATCTGCGGCGAGGTCAGCATGTCATGGCAGATCATCGCCAGCGCCGCCTGCTGTTCGGCCCGCGCCTTGGCGCCGCCTTCCGGCATCATGGTCGCGCGGTCCCAATGCAACACCGACTGCGCGCCCTGCAGGGCGGCGAGACGATGGAAGCGCGACTTCAATGTCTCATAGGCGGAAATCGAGTTGAGCGCGTTCATGCTTTCGGCCGTCCGATGCGTCCCTGCGAGCGATGATAGAAGAGATAGACAGCGAGAAGACCGAGCGCGAGTCCGAACCAGGTCAGCGCATACTGGAAATGCTCGTTACGGATATCTACGCGCGTGCGACCGCCCTTCGGCCAGCCCCCCGGATTGGGCGTCGCGTCCGCCTCCACGTAGAACGGCGCGACCGCGCCGAGCCCGACAGCCGCGCCCATGGTCCCGGGGGCACGCGTGAACCAGATGTTGCGCTTGGCATCGTCATCGACCGTGAACTGACCGCGCGCCTGCGGTGCGCGGGCGACGCCGATCACCGTCACGACACCTTCGATCTCACCTGCCTTGCGCAGCGCCGGATCCTTCATCTCTTCCGGCACGAAGCCGCGATCGACGAGCACGATACCGCCGCCATTCGCGAGAACGAGCGGCGTGATCACGTCATAGCCCGCGACACCCTCCTCGCCCTGACTGAAATAATAGAGTTCCTTGTCATGGCGGAACGTGCCGGTGAGACGCAGGTGATGATATTCGAGCGCCTTGGGATCGAGCCCTGCCCATTCCGATGGAGCGGGCGGCGGCGCGGCGGGTGCCGCCATGCGCGCATCAATGGTGGCAATGAGATCGAGCTTCCAGTGAAGGCGCTCGATCTGCCAGAGGCCCAGACCGATCAGGATCGCCAGCGCGATAAAAGTCGCGACAGTCGGCCAGAGCAGCGGCCGAAAATATGGATTGCCGCTTGCCATCAATTCTCGAGCCGCCCCTCGCGGGCCTTGTGCTTGTATTGCTGCGCGATGAGCCAGCCCTTGAGTGGACGCAGCAGGCCGACGGTCAGCAGGAGCGTCAGCGGAATCCACAAGACGGCGTGAACCCAATAGGGCGGCTGGTAGGTGAATTCGACGTAGAGCGCGAGGCCGACGACGATGAAGCCTGCGATCATCATGATGAAGACCGCCGGGCCGTCGCCCGCATCGGCGAAGTCATAGTCGAGGCCGCACTTCTCGCATTTCGGCGGAATAGTGAGAAAGCCCGTGAAGAGCTTGCCTTCGCCGCATCGCGGGCAGCAGTTCTTGAGGCCTACTTTCAACGAGGATTGCGGCGGATAAAATCGGTCGTCCATTTCAACCTCCTGAAAGAAGAAAGGCGGCCCCGTGTCGAACGGAGCCGCCCTGTTCAATGAGCGTTCGCGACGCTCAGCCGCCGTGAACGACGGCGCCGTGCGAGCCCCAGATGTAGATGCTGGCAAAAAGGAAGAGCCAGACCACGTCCACGAAGTGCCAGTACCAGGCAGCCGCCTCGAAGCCGAAATGCTGCTTCGAGGTGAACTGGCCGTTGATGGCGCGGCCAAGGCACACCGCGAGGAAGATCGTGCCGACGATCACATGGAAACCGTGGAAGCCGGTCGCCATGAAGAAGGTCGCGCCATAGATGTTGCCCGCGAAAGAGAATTCCGCGTGGTAATACTCGAAGGCCTGCAGCGAGGTGAAGATCAGGCCGAGGACCACCGTGAGCGTCAGACCCTGGATGAGGCCCTTACGGTCGTCATGCAGCAGCGCGTGATGCGCCCATGTGACCGTCGTGCCCGAGGTGAGCAGGATCAGCGTATTCAGCAGCGGAATGTGCCACGGGTCGAAGGCCTCGATGCCCTGGGGCGGCCAGTGACCGCCGGTGAAGGCAACGCGAGCGGCCTGCTTCACTTCGCCGGAGAAGAGGCTCGCGTCGAAGAACGCCCAGAACCAGGCGACGAAGAACATCACTTCGGACGCGATGAAGAGCAGCATGCCGTAGCGAAGATGAAGCTGAACCACCGGCGTATGGAAGCCGCCGTTCGCTTCGCGCACGACGTCGCTCCACCAGCCGATCATCGTATAGATGACGATGGCGAAACCGGGCGCCATGTACCAGAGCGGATCGCCATGCATGTAGAGCACCGCGCCGACGGCAAGAAGGAAGGCGCCGACCGAGGCGACGAACGGCCACGGGCTCGGGTCTACGAGATGGTAGTCGTGATGTTTGGCGTGAGCGTCAGCCATTTCCCCTGTTCTCCACTTCCCGTCCGGCGAGTTGTCGCCGAATGCTCTTATCCAACCAGTTCAAATCTGTCCGCAGCACCGACGACAGGCCGCTTCGCGACATTGCCGCCGAGCTTGGCGATGGTGACGACGAAAAACAGCATCACCAGCGCGCCGAGTACCCAGGCCAACGCCAGATTGCGCTGGCGGCGGCGCTTCAGCTGTTCTTCCGTCCACTGCAGCGGTGCTTCCGGCGCGCTGTGGTTCTTGTCATCGCTCATAATATCCCCCTCACAGCCCGAGCGGCATGGAAAGGCCGAAGGCCTGTTCCACGAGCAAGGTGCTGAACACGAGGAAGAGATAGAGGATCGAATAGGCAAAAAGATGCTTGGCGGCCTTGTCCTGCGCCACCTTCGCTTCCGCCGTGTCGGCGCGCGAGACAAAGACGCGCCAGGCGAAGACGAGGAAGGCCGCGCCCAGAACCGCCGTCACGCCCGTATAGATGAGGCCGGCAAAACCGAGGAAGCCCGGCGCCAGCGTGACAGGCACAAGGAGAACCGAATAGATCAGGATCTGACGCCGCGTCTCGGCTTCCCCCGCCACGACGGGAAGCATCGGCACGCCGGCATCCTCGTAGTCCTTGGAGCGGAAAAGAGCGAGCGCCCAGAAATGCGGCGGCGTCCACATGAAGATGATGAGGAAGAGCACGATCGAGGGGATCGTGACGCTGCCCGTCACCGCCGCCCAGCCGATCATGGGCGGGAAGGCGCCCGCCGCGCCACCGATGACGATGTTCTGCGGCGTGCGGCGCTTCAGCCCCATCGTGTAGATGACGGCGTAGAAGAAGATCGTGAAGGCGAGGAGGAAGGCGGCGGTGTTGTTGACGGCGAGCGCCATCGTCAGCACCGAGCCGACCGAAAGAGTGATGCCCCAGGCGAAGGCTTCGCCCGGAGTGACGCGGCCAGCCGGGATGGGCCGGCCTGCGGTTCGCGTCATCTTCGCGTCGATATCGGCGTCGTACCACATGTTGAGCGCGCCAGAGGCGCCCGCGCCGATCGCGATGCAGAGAAGCGCCGTGAAGGCGATGACCGGATTGATGTGTCCAGGCGCAACCACGAGCCCAACGAGCCCCGTGAAGACCACGAGCGACATGACACGCGGCTTCAGGAGCTCGAAATAGTCCCGGGGCGAGGCCATGCCGCTTTGCGGCAGGGTCTCGCTTCCGAGGCGTTCGCTTGTGATCGAACTGTCCGACATTTTTCGGGACCGGTCCTTGCTTACTTAATACGCGGCAGTTCGTTGAACTGATGGAACGGCGGCGGAGACGACAGCGTCCATTCGAGCGTCGTTGCGCCCTCGCCCCACGGATTGTCCGCAGCCTTTTGCTTCTTCACGAAGGCATGGATGATGCCAAAGAGGAAGATCAACACGCCGAAAGACGAGATGTAGGAACCAATCGACGAAATGTAGTTCCAGAAGGCGAAGGCGTCCGGATAGTCCGCATAGCGGCGCGGCATGCCCGAGAGGCCGAGGAAATGCTGCGGGAAGAACACCATGTTCACGCCGACAAACGTGACCCAGAAGTGCAGCTTGCCGATGAACTCGCTGTACATGTAGCCGGTGATCTTCGGGAACCAGTAGTACCAGCCCGCGAAGATCGCGAAGACGGCGCCAAGCGACAGCACGTAGTGGAAATGCGCGACGACGTAATAGGTGTCCTGCAGCACGCGATCGACGCCGGCATTGGCGAGCACGACGCCCGTCACGCCACCGATCGTGAAGAGGAAGATGAAGCCGATCGCCCAGACCATCGGTGTGCGGAATTCAATCGAGCCGCCCCACATCGTGGCAATCCAGGAGAAGATCTTGATGCCCGTGGGAACCGCGATGACCATCGTCGCCGCGACGAAGTAGGCCTGCGTGTTGACCGAGAGACCGACCGTGTACATGTGGTGGGCCCACACGACGAAGCCGACGACGCCGATCGCGACCATGGCATAGGCCATGCCGAGATAGCCGAAGACGGGCTTGCGCGAGAAGGTCGAGATGATCTGGCTGATCATGCCGAAGCCCGGCAGGATGAGGATGTACACTTCGGGGTGGCCGAAGAACCAGAAGAGATGCTGGAAGAGCACCGGATCGCCGCCGCCTTCGGGCTTGAAGAAGGTCGTGCCGAAATTACGATCGGTAAGCAGCATCGTGATCCCGCCGGCAAGAACCGGGAGCGAGAGCAGAAGCAGGAACACAGTCACCAGAACCGACCAGACGAAGAGCGGCATCTTGTGCAGCGTCATGCCCGGTGCGCGCATGTTGAAGATCGTGGTGATGAAGTTGATCGCGCCGAGAATGGATGAGGCGCCCGCGATATGGAGCGAGAGGATCGCGAAGTCCATCGCCGGTCCGGGCGTGCCCGTGGTCGAGAGCGGCGGATAGACCGTCCAGCCGCCGGCCACACCGTCGCCGCCCGGCTGGCCGGGGACGAAGATCGAAATGAACAGCAGGCCCAGCGCAGGCGGCAGCAGCCAGAACGAGATGTTGTTCATGCGCGGGAAGGCCATGTCCGGCGCGCCGATCATGATCGGCACGAACCAGTTGCCGAAGCCGCCGATCATCGCGGGCATGACCATGAAGAAGATCATGATGAGACCGTGACCGGTCACGAGCACATTATAGAGGTTGTGATCGAGGTGAAGAATGCCGCCGCCCGGATACATCAGGTTCATGCGGATCAACACCGACATCGTACCGCCGACGAGACCCGAGAAGATCGCGAAGATCAGGTACATCGTGCCGATGTCTTTGTGGTTGGTCGAATAGACGTAGCGCCTCCAGCCCGTGGGGTGGTCGGCGTGACCGGCGTGCGCGGCGTGAGCTTGCCCTGCCATCTGTCTTATCCTTCGCTCTTAACTGTTCTGTTGTCTGTCTAAGCCGAAGCCGGGTTCAGTGGGCGATTTCGGCTTGCGCCGTCTTCACCAGCGCGGAAGAGGAGCCAGCGTCGGCCGACTTCTTCTGCTCCGCGAGCCAGCTTGCGAATTCTTCCTTCGTCACGACCTTGATGCTGATCGGCATGAAAGCGTGGGCCTGGCCGCAAAGCTCAGAGCACTGGCCGTAGTACATGCCGGTCTTGGTCGCCTTGAACCACGTCTCGTTGAGGCGGCCCGGAATGGCGTCGATCTTCACGCCGAAGGAGGGCACAGCGAAGGAGTGGATCACGTCGGCGCCGGTGACGATCACGCGCACCGTGGTGTCGACGGGAACGACCAGCGAATTGTCGGCGGTGAGCAGGCGCGGCTGGCCGGGCTTCAGGTCCGCATCGGCGACGATGTTGGAGTCGAAGGCGAGGCCGCCATTGTCGGGATATTCATAACCCCAGTACCACTGGTAGCCGGTTGCCTTCACGGTGAGCTCGGCCTTCGGGATCACGACTTCCTTGTAGAGGAGACGGAAGGACGGGATCGCGATGACGACGAGGATCATGACCGGGAGAACGGTCCACACCACTTCGATGAGCGTGTTGTGCGTCGTCTTCGACGGCGTCGGGTTCGCCTTACGGTTGAAGCGCACCATCACGATGATGAGCAGCAACGTGACGAAGAGCACGATGGCGGTGATGATGTAGAGGAGCAGGTTGTGGAAGGCGATCAGGTCTTCCATGACCGGCGTCGCCGCCGCCTGCATGCCCATCTCCTTGGGTGCCGGCATGCCGTCCGCAAGCGCCGAGGCGATGAAACCGCCATCCAGATGACCGATCGCGAGTGCGATCGCGAAGAGGCCCATACCAATCAGAAACCGCATGCTTGTTCCCAGCTCCCAGTGTCTTCCCGTTTGCGACGGGTCTCTTCCTGCCGAAGAGCGCCGCCTTTCGAAGAAGTTTCGACCTGCCAACACAAATACCGATCCTGCGAAGCCGCAGGCCTGTCCCTATCGTGAGAAGTGTCGCCGCCCGTCCCCCGGGCTTTGCGGAACCCTCCCCATTCGTCCCTCCGACCCTCCCCCGCATGTCGCCGACCGCCTTCAATGGGTCGCGCCGTCGCGGGACGAAAAGCCGCACTCAGAATTCTGGGCGTCAGAAAACATAAACCGATGCCCGCCGCAAGCATCTCGACGCCTGAAAGCGCCCCGACTTTTCGAAGAACGCGAACAAGCGGCGTATCGCTCTTGCGTTTCGTTCTTGCCGAGTCGGCCCGCGAGTATAGACACGCAGCGGCGATCGGCCACATCCCTCGCTGAGCTTTTGCGACGTTTTGCCACAATTGAACCGCCCCGCTCCTCCTCCGCCCGGCCTGGCGAGACATTACGGGAAAGGGATCGACGCAGCGTCGCAAAAGAGTAAAGTGATAGTCACTCTTAGAAGGCGGACCGTAAATGCGTGACGAGGCACTCATCCATTTTCACTATGGCCGGCAGATTTCGGCCGGGCTCGTCCTTGCCGCCAATGGCTCAGCCGCGCCGGACCTCATCAGCGAAGCGGCACCCTATCTCGATCCGCGCAGTCCCGGCCGCTCCGTGGTTGGATTTTGCGCCTGCCATCCCGATATGGTGGAAGACGTGATTGCGCCCCCGCCGACCGGCTGGGAGGAGTGGCGCTTCACCCAATGGGACAACTGGTTCGGTCGCATCAATGGCGTCTTCCTGGTCGATCTGAAGCAGCTTCGCGTGGTGCAATATCCGCTCTATAGCTGCGGTTCAAACGTCGTGCGCTGCGACCTGTCCGGCCTCCCCCGCCGGCTCGTGCCTGTCGAGGAATGGCTCGCGCGCAAATAACGGCCGTCCCGCTTCCGCGGCTGACGGCAATATCGGAAATTGAAATGAGCAACTCCGCTGACGATCTCTTCTTCTCGCAAGCCGGGCTCGACCGTTCACGGGTCGAGAAGCTCGTGGGCCAAGCGCTCGACGGCGCGGAAGATGGCGAGCTTTTCCTCGAATACCGCCAGTCGGAAGCCCTCGCCTTCGACGACGGACGTCTCAAGACCGCGAATTTCGATACCTCCCAAGGATTCGGCCTGCGCTGCGTGGTCGGCGAATCGACGGGCTTTGCCCATGCCTCGGACCTTTCCGAGAGCGCGATCAAACGCGCGGGCGAGGCGGTGCAAGCGGTGAAGCAGGGCCGCAGCTTCACACTGGCCGATGGTCCGAAGCGAACCAACATTCATCTCTATTCCGATGAAAACCCGCTCGGCGCGCAGAGCTTCGAGCAAAAAGTGAAGCTGCTTTCAGATATTGACGCCTATGCCCGCGCCAAGGATTCCCGCGTCCGGCAGGTTTCGACCTCGCTGGTCGGCGAGTGGCAGGCCGTCGAGATTCTTCGTCCGGATGGCAGCTCGGTGCGCGACATCCGCCCCCTCGTCCGGCTTAACGTCTCCGTCATCGCCGGTCAGGGCGACCGGCAGGAAACCGGCAGCTATGGCGTGGGCGGCCGTACCGGCTACGACATTTATATAGACCCGCTGCAATGGAAGGCGCAGGTCGATGAAGCCCTGCGGCAGGCTTTGGTGAATCTGGATTCAGTTCCAGCACCGGCCGGCGAGATGGATGTGGTGCTCGGGCCGGGATGGCCGGGAATCCTGCTTCATGAAGCGATCGGCCACGGGCTTGAAGGCGACTTCAACCGCAAGAAGACCTCCGCCTTCTCCGGCTTGCTCGGCAGCCGCGTCGCGGCTCCCGGCGTCACGGTCGTCGATGATGGCACGCTGGCCAACCGCCGCGGTTCGCTCTCGGTCGACGATGAAGGCACGCCGACCTCTCGGACGGTGCTGATCGAGGACGGCATCCTCAAGGGCTACATGCAGGACCGGATGAATGCCCGACTCATGGGCATGGCGCCCACCGGCAACGGGCGGCGCGAATCCTACGCGCATCAGCCCATGCCGCGCATGACCAACACCTACATGCTTTCGGGCAACCACGAGCCCGACGAAATCCTGCGCTCGGTGAAGAAGGGCCTCTATGCCGTCAATTTCGGCGGCGGACAGGTCGACATCACGAGCG
>DAIEIL010000166.1 GCA_027352645.1 Rhodobiaceae bacterium
CCATGGAAGGCCCGACCCCGGTCTCCGCCCTTATTCACGCGGCGACCATGGTCACCGCGGGCGTCTTCCTCGTCGCGCGTTGCTCGCCGATCTTCGAATTCTCCGAGACGGCCCTCACCGTCGTGACCTTCATCGGCGCGACGACGGCCTTCTTCGCGGCGACGGTCGGCCTCGTTCAGAACGACATCAAGCGCGTCATCGCCTATTCGACCTGTTCGCAGCTCGGCTACATGTTCGCCGCGCTCGGCGTCGGGGCCTATGAAGTTGCGATGTTCCATCTCTTCACGCATGCCTTTTTCAAGGCGCTGCTGTTCCTCGGCTCGGGCTCCGTCATTCACGCGATGGATGGCGAGCAGGACATGCGCAAGATGGGTGGGCTCTACAAGCTCGTGCCCGCGACCTATGCGATGATGCTCATCGGTACGCTGGCGTTGACGGGCTTCCCCTTCACGGCGGGCTATTTCTCGAAGGACGCGATCATCGAGGCGACCTTTGCGGGCCACAATCCGGTGCATATGTATGCCTTCGGCATGACGGTCTTCGCCGCCTTCCTGACGTCCTTCTATTCCTGGCGTCTGGTGTTCATGACGTTCCACGGCACGTCGCGCGCCGATCATCATACGCTTGAGCATGCGCATGAATCGCCGCTCGTCATGCTGGTGCCGCTCATCGTGCTCGCCATCGGCGCGCTCGGTGCAGGCATCGCCTTCAAGCATTACTTCATCGGCGAGGGCCATGAGGCGTTCTGGCTGGAAGCGATCTATCGGGGCACGGCGAACCACATCATGCACGCCATGCACGAAGTGCCGGAATGGGCGGCCAACCTGCCCACGGTGATGATGGCGCTCGGCTTCTCGCTCTCCTGGTACTTCTATATCGCGCGTCCCGACCTGCCGGTCGAACTTGCCCGCACGCAGGCGCCGCTCTACAGGTTCCTGCTGAACAAGTGGTATTTCGACGAGCTTTACGACTGGATCTTCGTGAAGCCGGCCTTCTGGATCGGCCGCACCTTCTGGAAGTTCGGCGATGGACGCATTATCGACGGCATCGGGCCTGACGGCGTGGCGGCCCGCGTCATCGACGTGACGCGTGGTGTCGTGCGCCTCCAGACCGGATACGTTTATCACTACGCCTTCGCAATGCTGCTCGGCGTCGCGGCGTTGGCGACCTACTTCATGCTCGGGGGCGTCCACTGATGTCGATGATCAACGACGGAAACATCCTGTCGCTCGTAACCTTCCTGCCGGTGGTGGGCGCGCTGCTCATCCTCCTGTTTAGGGGAGACGAGGCGACTGTTGCGCGCAACGCCCGTTACGCTGCGCTCTGGACGACGCTCCTCACCTTCGCGCTGTCGCTCTACATCTGGTGGCACTTCGACGCCTCGACGGCGTCCTTCCAGTTCGTCCAGAAGTTCGACTGGCTTGGTGGCGCTATCAGCTATCACATGGGTGTCGATGGCATTTCGATGCTGTTCGTCATCCTGACCACCTTCCTGATGCCGGCCTGCATTCTCGCGAGCTGGAACTCGATCAACACGCGCGTGCGCGAATACATGATCGCGTTCCTCATTCTCGAGACGCTCATGATCGGCGTGTTCTGCGCGCTTGATCTCGTCCTCTTCTATCTTTTCTTCGAGGGCGGCCTGATCCCGATGTTCCTCATCATCGGCGTCTGGGGCGGCAAGCGGCGCATCTATGCGAGCTTCAAGTTCTTCCTCTATACGCTGCTCGGTTCGGTGCTCATGCTCCTCGCCATCATGGCGATGTATTGGGACGCAGGCACGACCGATATCCCGACGCTGCTGGCGCATGACTTCTCGTCGAGCATGCAGACCTGGCTGTGGCTCGCCTTCTTCGCCTCCTTCGCGGTGAAGATGCCGATGTGGCCGGTCCATACCTGGCTGCCGGACGCGCACGTGGAAGCGCCGACGGCGGGCTCGGTCATCCTCGCTGGCATCATGCTGAAGATGGGCGGCTATGGTTTCCTGCGCTTCTCGTTGCCGATGTTCCCGGTGGCGTCCGCCGATTTCGCGCCGCTGATCTTCGCCTTGAGTGTCATTGCCGTCGTCTACACCTCGCTCGTCGCGCTGGTGCAGGAAGACATCAAGAAGCTCATCGCCTATTCGTCGATCGCGCATATGGGCTTCGTCACCATGGGCATCTTCGCGGCGACGCAGCAGGGCGTGCAGGGCGGTATCTTCCAGATGCTCTCGCATGGCTGGGTTTCGGGTGCGCTCTTCCTCTGTGTCGGCGTGATCTATGATCGGCTGCACACGCGCGAGATCGCGGCCTATGGCGGCCTCGTCAATCGCATGCCGCTCTACGCTGTCGCCTTCCTGATCTTCACTATGGCGAATGTCGGTCTGCCAGGAACCAGCGGGTTCGTCGGCGAGTTCCTGACGCTCGTCGGCACCTTCAAGGTCAACACCTGGGTGGCGTTCATCGCCTCCACCGGCGTGATCCTGTCGGCGGCCTATGCGCTCTATCTCTATCGCCGGGTCGTCTTCGGCGCGCTGGAGAAGGACACGCTCAAGAACATTCTCGACCTCAATATGCGCGAGGTCGTGACGCTGTTGCCGCTCATCGCGGCGACCATCTTCTTCGGCGTTTATCCGTCGCCCGTCTTCGACGTGACGGCGGTCTCCGTCGAACACCTCATTGCCAACTACACCGCCGCCGTCGAGGCGCATCGGGTGGCTGAAGCGGGCCGAACGGCGCTCGACGCCCTGCACCTTATCGCTACGCGCTAGAACGGGATCACTTCGATGGAAACCGCCGCTTCGACACTTCCGGCCTTCGGACCCGCTCTGCCAGAGATCGCTCTGGCGGTCGGCGCGCTGCTCCTGCTTCTCGTCGGTGCCTTCCGCAAGGTGAGCCCGACGCGCGGCATTTCCTGGGCGGTGGTGGCTCTCTTCGCGCTCGTCGCGGTGCTGGTGGCCGGGCAGGGCGACAATCATGCGGCCACCTTCGGCGGCATGTTTGTGATCGACCCGTTCACGCGCTTCATCAAGTTGCTGGTTCTGCTCGCCGCAGCGCTCTCGGTCATCATGTCGGTGACCTTTATCCGCCGCGAGAACATGGATCGCTTCGAGTTCCCCATTCTCATCGCGCTTGCTGCCCTCGGCATGATCATGATGGTCTCGTCGAACAGCCTGATCGCGCTCTATCTTGGCCTCGAACTCCAGAGCCTCAGCATCTACGTGATTGCGGCCTTCAATCGCGACAGCGCGCGCTCGAGCGAAGCGGGCCTGAAATATTTCGTGCTCGGCGCGCTTTCTTCCGGGCTTCTGCTTTACGGCAGCTCGCTGGTCTATGGCTTTACGGGCAGCGTGGACTACCAGACCATCGCCGCCGCCATCAGCACGGGCCATCCCTCGGTCGGTCTCATCTTCGGCCTCGTCTTCATCCTGGCCGCGCTTGCGTTCAAGATTTCGGCGGTGCCTTTCCACATGTGGACGCCGGACGTCTATGAAGGCGCCCCGACGCCTGTGACGGCGCTCATGGCCAGCGCGCCGAAGGTCGCCGCCATGGCGCTCATCATTCGCGTGCTCTTCACGGCCTTCCCCGGCATCACGCCGGAATGGAAGCAGATCATCGTCTTCGTTTCGATCGCCTCCATGGTGCTCGGCGCCTTCGCCGCCATCGGCCAGAGCAACATCAAGCGTCTGATGGCCTACAGCTCCATCGGCCATATGGGCTATGTGCTGGTCGGTGTCGCGGCGGGAACGGTGGAAGGTCTTCGTGGCGTTCTGATCTATCTCGCGATCTATGTCGTGATGAATGCGGGCGTCTTCTGCGTCATCCTCGGCATGCGCCGCGCCGGTGAGCAGGTCGAGAATATCGCGGATCTGGCCGGTCTTTCGCGCAGCCGCCCCATGGTCGCCTTCCTGCTTGCCATGCTGATGTTCTCGCTCGCGGGCATTCCGCCGCTGGCCGGTTTCTTCGCGAAGTTCTACGTCTTCATGGCGGCGATCAAGGCGAACCTCTACCTGCTCTCGGTCATCGGCGTTCTGTCGAGCGTGGTTGGCGCCTATTACTATCTCCGCATCGTCAAGGTGATGTATTTCGACGAGCCTGCGCCGGCTCTCGAAGCGCCCCTGTCGCGCGAGTTGAGCGTCGTGCTCGGCCTTTCGGGGCTCTTCACGCTCTTTTTCTTCGTCTATCCCGCGCCGCTCATTGAGGGCGCGCAGGCCGCGGCCGCCGCGCTGCTGCCCTGATCCATGGCACCCTCGCTTCCCGCCGGCGTTTCGCTCCGCGCTTTCGCGGAAATCGACAGCACCAATGAGGAAGCGAAGCGCCTCGGTGAGGCAGGCGAGGCGGGGCCTCTCTGGATAACGGCTGAGCGCCAGACGGCGGGCCGCGGGCGGCGCGGCCGCGAATGGGTGTCCCCCAGCGGCAATTTCATGGGGACGCTCCTGCTGCATCCGCAGGCGACCCCGCGAAAGGCCGCGGAGCTCTCCTTCGTCGCCGCCCTTGCCGTGCATGATGCCGTCGATGGGCTTCTGCCTCCGGGACTGCGGGCCGGGCTCAAGCTCAAATGGCCTAACGATCTTCTGCATGACGGGAAGAAGCTCGCGGGCATCCTGCTCGAATCCTCAGGGATTGCGGGTGGGGAGATCGCCTGGCTGGCGATCGGCATCGGGATCAATCTCGCTCAATTCCCTGAAGGCGTGGAATATCCGGCGACCTCGCTTGCCGCACTCGGCGTCGCCGATGTTACGCCCGAGGACGCGCTCGAGCGTCTTGCCGCCGCGTTCGACCGTCGGCTGCAGCAGTGGCGCGACGTGCAGGGTTTCGCCGCGATCCGCGAGGCGTGGCTCGCCCGGGCTGCGGGGCTCGGCGGGCCCATTACGGTGCGGCTGGCGGACGAGACCTTCGACGGCGTATTCGTTGGTCTGGCGCCGGACGGGGCGCTGGAAGTGCGCACGGCGACCGGCGAGATGCGGCAGATTTCCGCGGGAGATGTATTCTTTCGCTCCGGCCCGCGCTAGTTTGCTGGCATGACTTCAAATGTGAGCGCGAACCCCAACGACGAACTCGTCTTCCTGCCGCTCGGCGGCTCGGGCGAGATCGGCATGAATCTCAACGTCTATGGCTATGGTCCGGCTGATGACCGCCAGTGGATCGTTGTAGATCTCGGCGTGACCTTCGGCGATGACCGCACGCCTGGCGTCGACCTCATCATGCCGGATCCCGCTTTTCTCGAAGATCGCCGCGACGAGATCATCGCCATCGTGCTCACACATGCGCATGAGGACCATATCGGCGCGGTGGCGCATCTGTGGCCGCAATTGCGCTGCCCGGTCTATGTGACGCCGTTTGCCGCCGCGGTGCTGCGCCGCAAGCTGGCCGAGGCGCAGCTGCTGAACCAGGTGAAGATCACCGTGGTGCCGCCCGGCGGCGCGTTCGAGCTCGCGCCGTTCTCGCTGCGCTTCCTGCGGCTCGCCCACTCCATCCCGGAATCCCAGGCGCTGGTGGTGCGCACGCCGGCCGGGCTGGTGGTGCATACCGGGGACTGGAAGCTCGACCCCGAGCCCCTGGTGGGGCCGCCGACCGATGAGGCCGCCTTCGCTGCCCTTGGCGAGGAGGGGGTGCTGGCGCTGGTGTGCGATTCCACCAATGCGATGGTGGAAGGCCACTCGGGCAGCGAGGCGGAGGTGCGGCGCAGCCTCTCGGTGCTGATCCGCGGCCTGCGCGGGCGGGTGGCGGTGACCTGTTTCGCCAGCAACGTGGCGCGGGTGGAAACCATCGCCATGGCCGCGCGCGACGCCGGGCGCAGCGTCGCCATGGTCGGCCGCAGCCTGCGCAACCTGGACGCGGCGGCGCGCGAATGCGGCTATCTGCGCGACATTCCGCCGTTCCTGAGCGAGGACGACGCGGACGACGTCGCGGACGACAATCTGCTGATCCTGATCACCGGCAGCCAGGGCGAGCCGCGCTCGGCGCTGGCCCGGGTGGCGATGGACACCCATCCCCGCATCGTGCTGGGCGAAGGGGACACGGTGATCTTTTCGTCGCGCATGATCCCCGGCAACGAACGCCCGATCGGCACCGTGCAGGACAATCTGGTCCGCCGCGGCGTGAACGTGATGACCGATGCCGATCATTTCGTGCATGTCTC
>DAIEIL010000184.1 GCA_027352645.1 Rhodobiaceae bacterium
GTGCAGCCGGGCAACGGCTACGGCCTCACCGAAACCTCGTCGATCACGACGCAGAACAGCAGCGAGGATTATCAGAACCGTCCCGAGAGCGCCGGCCCCTGCGTACCCGTCTGCGATCTGAAAGTCGTCGACGAGCATGGAAAGGAAGTTGCGCCCGGTCAGGTCGGCGAGCTCTGGATCAAGGGCCCGAACGTCGTCAAAGGCTATTGGAACAAGCCCGAAGCGACGGCGGCTTCCTTCACTGATGGCTGGCTCCATTCGGGCGACCTCGTTCGCATCGACGATGAAGGCTTCGTCTTCATTCTCGACCGCGCCAAGGACATGCTCATTCGCGGCGGCGAAAACATCTATTGCGTCGAGGTCGAGGGCGCTCTCTACGCCCATCCCGCCGTGATGGATGCCGCCGTGGTCGGCATTCCGCACAAGGTGCTGGGCGAGGAAGTCGGCGCCATCGTGCAGGTGGCGCCCGGCAAGAGCGTCACCGAGGAAGAGCTCAAGGCCCATGTCGGCAAGCTGCTTGCGGCGTTCAAGGTGCCGATCCGCATCGAGATCCGCCATGAGCCGCTGCCCCGCAATGCCAACGGCAAGATCCTCAAGACGGAACTGCGCGAGGACATGAAGAAGTATATCGGCCAGGGCGCGGCCTGACGATCAGAGCCCGCGCGCCTTCGGGGGAAAGCGCGCGGGTTTTCGAAAATAAAAACAGGGAGGAATAAATGGAAATCTCGCTGAAGGGCCGCGTTGCCCTCGTCACCGGCGGTTCGCGCGGCATCGGCCGCGCCATCGCCATCGCACTCGCGGAAGCGGGCGCCGACATTGCGCTCAACTATCGCCGCGACGAAGAAGCTGCCGCCGAAACGGTAGCCGCGATTCAGAAACTTGGCCGCAAGGCGAAAGCCTATTCCGCCTCGGTCGAGAATTTCGAGGAAGACCAGAAGATGGTCGCCGATGTTCTGAAGGATTTCGGTTCCATCGGCATCCTCGTCAACAATGCGGGCATCGCCTCGCGTGGTCAGACGGTCGTCGATACCGATCCGTTGGAACTGGAGCGCGTGCTGCGCGTCCATGCCATGGCGCCGCATTTCATGTCGAAGCTCGTCATCCCGCATATGCGCAAGGAGAAGCGCGGCGACATCATCATCATCTCGTCGGTGGCGACGCTGCATCACGCAGCGAATGGCGGCCCCTACAACATGGGCAAGGCAGCGGGGGAAGCGCTGGCGCTGACGCTGGCGAAGGAAGAACGCAAATACGGCATCCGCACCAACATCGTCGCGCCGGGCCTGACCGACACGGACATGGGCGGTCGCCTCGCCGCCGCCCGCGCGGGCAAGAAGGGCATGGATATTCACGAACTCGACGCGACCATGCCCTTCGGCCATGTCTGTTCGCCGGAAGAAGTTGCGGCGGCGGTCGTCTATTTCGTGTCGGACGCCAACCCTTACGCCAATGGGCAGAAGCTCAACATCGACGGTGGTGGAAACTGACGCCGGGCAGGCTACCCAAATAAAAAAGGCCGGCATTTCTGCCGGCCTTTTTCTTTGTTTCCATGCCGCTTATTCGGCGGGCGACAGAGCCGCGCCGGTGGGTTCGTTCTTCGAGCGATTGAAGATCGCGGGCAGGACGTTGATGAACGAGAGCAGCACCGCCGCTGCATAGGGGACCGACTGCACAAGCAGCACGCAGATCCAGAGACGCGACAGGCTGTCCGAGAAGTCCTGATTGAAGAAGAAGGCGATGGTGAGGCCCCAGAGGAGTGTCAGCATCACAGCTTCTTCGCGGACCTGGATGATGGCGGCCGCGAGCGGCGGCTTGTCCTCGCATTTCGGTGTACGGAAGAAGGGCTTGCCTGAAGTCACCATGCCATTGAGCATGGCCTTCGCCACCGTATGCGTCAGGCCGAGAGCCGCGACGCCCGCGCCGAGGCTTTCGATGAAGGTGCAATCCTTCACGCGCACGGCATAGAGCCAGAGCGAACGCACAAATTTGAAGATGAAGCTGCCGATGGTCGGGATGAGGAAGGCCGCCACGGGAAGCTGCACCATCTTCGGGGCGTAGAGCGCGAAGAGCGAGAGGCCGATGCTGGTCATGGTGAAGAGCAGCGCGAGCCCATCCGCGAACCAGGGGAGCCAGCCTGCGAGGAAGTAGTAGCGCTGGGCGGGCGTGAGGCCCCCCTTGCGCGACCAGGGCGCGAGCGCATCCCAGTGGTGCTTCACGATCTGCACGGCGCCATAGGCCCAGCGGAACCGCTGGCCGATATAGCCCGCAAGCGTGTCCGGCGTCAGACCCTTGCCGAAGGAATGGTTGATATAGACGCTGTCATAGCCTGCCCGGTAGAGCTTCATGCCGAGTTCCGCATCCTCGCAGATGCACCACTCGGCCCAGGCACCGACCTTTTCGAGCGCGGATTTGCGCACGAGCGTCATGGTGCCGTGTTGAATGACGGCGTTGAAGTAATTGCGCTGGACCATGCCGATATGGAAGAAGCCGGCATATTCCCAGTTGCACATGTTCTTGAATACGCTCTCATGGCCGTCGCGATAATCCTGCGGCGACTGCACGAAGCCCACATCCTGCTTCTCGAAATAGGGGACCATGGTGCGGAGCCAGTCGGGCGAGACCTGATAGTCGCTGTCGATGACGGCGACGATGTCGGCGTCTTCCGCCGTCATCTTGAGGCCGAAATTCAGCGCGCCTGCCTTGAAGCCCGGCCAGTTCTCCAGATGGAAGAAGCGGAAGCGCGGCCCGAGCTGCGCGCAGTAATCGCGTACGGGCTGCCAGACCTCGGGATCGACGGTGTTGTTGTCGAGGATCAGCACTTCGAAGTTCGGATAGTCGAGCTTCGAAAGCGCCGTCAGCGTGTCACGCACCATCTCCGGCGGTTCGTTGTGGATAGGCACATGGATCGACACCTTGTTCGTCGGATAGGCATGCGTGTGATCGAAGGGGGCGAAATGGCGCTCGCCATGCCGCGTCCAGATCACCTCGACGAACTCGATCGCCTCCGCGAGGAGAACGATGAGCAGCAGGCCCTGGGCGAGGAAGAGGAAGCCCCAGATGATCGTGTCGACCGAGGTGAGATAGAGACCCGTCACCGACAGGCCCGCCCAGGCGAGCGCCGAGGCCGCCACCTGCGTCATGATCGTGAAGATGATGACGCCCGCCGTCTGCACGTTCCTCCGGCGCAGCATGAACACGACCGCCATGACGAAGGCGAGGCCCGCCGCGAGCGAGGCCCAGAGCCGCCACTGCGGCGCTTCGATGATGCTGCCGGCCATCGGGAATTTCGGCTGGCGCTCGGCGTTATAGATGCCCCAATAACTGCCCGCCGCGCCTTCCTCGGCCGCTTTCCACGGCTGGTCGAAGGCTTCCATCACATAATATGTGAGGTCGGCGTCCTTGGCGCGGTTGAGGAACTCGCGCATGAAGGTCGCCTGATTGACGAGCGAAGGCACGGCCTCGCTCGAAAGCTCGGCTTCCGAAATGCCCGGATAGGCCTTGCGCGGAATGATCTTGCCGCGGCTCGGCCAGCCGACTTCCGTGATGACGATGGGCTTGTCGGGATAGGCCTTGTGCAACTCGTCGAGACGGTCGAACACGGCATCGACTGCCTGATCGACGGGAATGCCTTCCCAGTAGGGGAGGATCTGCACGCCGATATAGTCGACTTCCTTCACAAGCTCGGGATATTTGATCCAGATATGTGTTGGCTCGGCGGTTGAAACCGGCTTCCAGACTTTCGTCTTCACATACCGGATCTTGTCGATGAGTTCGCTGACCGGGAGATCGTTGCGCAGCAGGGATTCGTTGCCGACCAGCACACGCACGACGTTGCGCTTCGGCGCGACAGCGATGAGGTTCGCGACTTCCTCGTCATTGCGCTTCGGGTCGGTGCCGATCCATGCGCCGACGGCGACGGAGAGCCCGTGCTTGGCGGCGAGGTCGGGAATGTTCTCCTGCCCGCGGATGACGCTGTAGGTACGGATCGCCTGCACAGTGCCTGAAAGAAGCTTCAGGTCGCTGTCGATCTGTTCCTGAGTGGGGTGGATGTTTTTGGTCGGGTCCTGGCCCAGCTGATAGGGGCTGTAGGAGAAGCCGACGATTTCGCCCGTCCAGGCTTCCGCCTCATGCGGCTGGTTGAAGGCCGCCCATATCGCGAGGTTGGCCGCGATGACCACGGGAAGAACGAAGACGAAGAAGGCCGCGACGCGAGCGAGGGAGTTCTTGCTCGAGGAACGGGGAGCGGGGTTGTCCATTTAAGGTCCCGAAAAAAAGCCGTCTGGGGGGATGATAGCTAAACTGTCCAGCGCGCCGACGGCCCAGCTCCATCGGCTCCTTCTGGGGTATTGCCTGCCATGCGATTACGCATACCGCATTTCAGGGTTTTGCCGAGAGTAGAATTAGCGACCGGGCGATGAACCGGCGATGAATGCGAAATGGAGGCATAACGCCCCTTGCTTCGAGACATCGCCGTTTCGGCTGGCTTCGATCCTGACCACATTATCGGACCCTTTCGCGCCCGGCCGTCGCCCGGTGGCGCCCATCAGTCGGCGGCAGCGGGAATCCGCGCAGCCGAGGGCCGCGCCTGCGCGCCGCGCACCAGCCGCCCGTTCAGCGCGCCTGTCGGCTGGCCGTTCCGGAAGGCGACCGTCCCTGAAACGATGCTCGCCGTATAGCCGTCCGCGTGCTGGATCAGCCGCTTTCCGCCCGCCGGCAGGTCGTTGACGATATGGGGCGAATAGAGCTTCAACCTGTCGAAATCGATCACGTTGACGTCGGCCTTCATGCCCGGCGCCAGAATGCCGCGGTCCTTCAGGCCCACAAGCTCGGCATTGCGGCCCGTGAGGCCATGGACGATCCATTCAAGCGGAAGCTTGCGGCCCCGCGAGCGGTCGCGGCCCCAATGGGTCAGCAGCGTCGAGGGGAAGCTCGCGTCGCAGATGATGCCGCAATGCGCGCCGCCATCCGAAAGACCGAAAGCCGTGTTCGGGTGGGTGAGCATGGTTTCGACGTCCGAGAGGCTGCCGCTGTAGTAGTTCATCAGCGGGAAGTAGATGAGCGCCTTGCCGCCCTGTTCCAGCATGAGGTCGAGAACGATCTCGCGCGGGTTCTTGCCCGAGCGTTCGGCGCGCGCCTTCACGCTTTCCTCAGGTGACGGTTCGTAGTTCGGCACCTCGCCCAGCGCGAACATCTTGTGATAGGCGGTGCAGATCATTTCGATGATCTCGCCCGCCGGATATTCCGGCTCCTCGGCGAGGAGCTTCGCGCGGAACTCGGGGTCGTTGAGCGCCTTCACCTGCGTTTCGAGCGGCGCGCCCCATATCTGGCGGAACGTCTGGTGCATGACGAAGGGATTGAGCGAAGCCGTCAGGCCGAGAAGGAGGCCCGTGGCGCGCGGCGGCACCTGGCCCCTGATCGTAAGGCCCGCATCATTGGCGGCGGCGATATTGTCCAGCACGCGCTTCCAGACGGTTGGCCAGCGGTCGTCCTGTTCGATGGTGATCGACATGGGGCGGCCGGAAATCTCGACCATGCCGCGCAGCATGGCGAATTCGGCGTCGGTGTCCTTGAAGTCGGCGATGAGCTGGAGGACACCTTTGCCCGCCTTGCCCATGGCCCGCGCGATACCGTGCAGTTCTTCGGCTTCGGCCTTCAGCGTCGGCGTCGAGGCGCCATGCTTGTCGCGGTGCTTCACCGTGCGCGATGTCGAGAAGCCGAGCGCGCCCGCGTCGAGCGCTTCCACGACGAGCCGCGCCATCTCTTCCGTTTCTTCCGTTGTCGCCGGTTCGAGCGCCGGGGCGCGTTCGCCCATCACATAGGCGCGCACCGCTGCATGGGGCACCTGAAGCCCGACATCGAGGGCGAGAGGCGAGGCCTCGACTGCGTTCATGTAGTCGGGGAAGCTTTCCCAGTTCCACTTGATGCCTTCGGCGAGCGCGGTGCCGGGAATGTCCTCGACGCCTTCCATGAGGCCGAGGAGCCATTCGCGCTGTTCAGGCTTGCAGGGCGCGAAGCCTACGCCGCAATTGCCGAGAACGGCGGTGGTGACGCCGTGAAAGGTGGAGGGCTGGAGATAGGGGTCCCAGGTGACCTGGCCATCGTAATGCGTATGCACGTCGATGAAGCCGGGGGTCACGATCTGGCCGCGCGCATCGATCTCTTCGCGGCCCTGTCCTTCGACCTTGCCGACCGCGACGATGGTCTGGCCGTCAATGGCGATATCGGCCTCGAAGGGCTCTCCTCCGGTACCGTCGAAAACGGTGCCTCCGCGGATCACGAGATCATGCATGGCTTCCTCCCAGATGCTCTTTAATAGGCTTTGGAAGGGAGCTTAGCGGATTTCGCGGGGCCGGGGAGGCATCCCGGCTCAGGAGTTTAATTTTTTTGCTGCTGGCCCCGCTGCCGGATCGCTTCGCGCCGCGCTTCGATTTCGCCCGCATCGACGGCCTGGTTGCGCTCACTGGTGAAGCGGCGCTCGGTCTTGAGGCTCTCGCCGAAGTTCTCGGCGAAGCCCTCGTCGATGAGCTTCTTGTAGGTGACGAGGCAATCCGGGATGAGGGAGAGCATGTCGTCGGCAAGCTTGCGGCAGGTGGGGATGAGCTCGTCCGGCTCGACGACGCGGTTCACCATGCCCCATTCATAGGCCTGCGCGGCGGAGAGGAAGTTGCCCGTAAGCGAGAGTTCCTTGGCGCGGTAGATGCCCAGGACGCGGGAAAGCTTCTGGCTGAGGCCCCAGCCCGGCAGGATGCCGACGCGGCCATGGGTATCGGCGAAGCGGGCATTGGTCGAGCAGATGAGCACGTCGCAGGCCAGCGCCAGCTCGAAGCCGCCGGTGATGGCGACGCCGTTGATGGCGCCGATCACGGGGCCGGAGAACTGGCCGATCGAGGTTACGGGGTCCTTGTCGTTGACGGCGCTGCCCACAGTGCTCGCGCCCGAGCCCAGTTCCTTGAGGTCGAGACCTGCCGTGAAGGCCTTGCCGGCACCGGTCAGGATCACTGCGCGGACCTCGGGGTCGGCTTCCAGCGCCTCGAAGGTTTCGGCGATGGCGGCGCGGAGTTCGCGAGAAAGCGCGTTCATCGCGTTCGGGCGGTTCAGGGTGACGAGGGCGACCCCGCCGGATTTCTCGACGAGGATGACGGGCTCGGTGCTGGCGCCGGACATATTATTCTCCCATAATTATGGTTCTGGGTTTTCAAGAGCGATGCCGACTCCTCTAACAGAGGGGACAGAAGGTCGCAATTCGGGGGTGTTCGACCGGTTGACCTTGCCGCCCACTTCGGACAGCATGCGCCCCCTCGCAACCTGAAGGGCTCGATCCTTTGAGCATCGCTCCATCCGAGGGAGAGCGGCCGTTCCAGCTGGCTCTCCACGTCGCCGCAATGGGCGTCGTTTTCGGTGATATCGGGACCAGCCCGCTTTACACCATCCGCCAGTGCTTCGATCCCGCCGTGGGGTTGAAGGTCACGCCGGAGACTGTTCTTGGCGTGCTTTCGCTCGTCTTCTGGGCGATCACGTTGGTGGTGATGGTGAAGTACGTCATCTTCATCCTGCGCGCGGACAACAAGGGCGAAGGCGGCGTGCTGGCGTTGACGGCACTGGCGCTCAAGCAGGCGGTACCGGGTTCCTGGCTCGCCACTGCGCTGATCGGCGGCGGCATGCTCGGTGCGGCATTCTTCTATGGCGACGGCATTTTGACGCCTGCGATCTCGGTTCTCGGCGCGGTCGAGGGCCTTGAGGTCATCTCTCCAGTCTTCAACGGCATGACGGTGCCCATCGCGGCCGTTCTGCTTGTCGGTCTCTTCCTTGCCCAGAGCAACGGCACGGCGAAGGTCGGTGCCTTGTTCGGTCCGGTCATGGGGGTCTGGTTTGCCGTTCTGGCTGCGCTTGGCGTCTACGGCATTCTTCAGCATCCCGGCGTTGCCGCCGCGCTCGATCCGCGGCACGGGATCAACCTGTTGATGGCCGGCCACACGCGTCCGCTGCTACTGCTCGGCGCCGTCGTGCTCGCCATCACCGGCGCCGAAGCGCTTTATGCCGATATGGGCCATTTCGGCTGCGCCACCATTCGACGGGTCTGGATCGCCTTTGTCTGGCCCGCGCTTATCCTCAACTATTTCGGACAGGGTGCGCTGTTACTCTCCAATCCGGCCGCCGTCGAAAATCCGTTCTATCTCCTCGCGCCGGAGATTCTGCGTGTGCCGCTGCTGCTGCTTGCCACCATGGCCGCCATCATTGCTTCGCAGGCGGTAATTTCGGGCGCTTTCTCGGTGACGAGTCAGGCCGTGGAGCTGGGCTGGCTGCCGCGTGTTCGTATTCGCCACACCTCCGCTCGCGAAGCGGGCCAAATCTATGTGCCGCAGATCAATGCCGCGTTGATGATCGGTGTGCTTGCCACGGTGGTCGGATTTGAGTCCTCATCGCGGCTGGCCTATGCGTATGGCATCGCGGTGACGGGCACGATGGTCATCACCTCGCTGATCGGTGGTTACTATTACCGCCGTATCGCCAAATGGCCGCTCATTCCGGTCGCGCTCATCACATTGGTTTTCCTCACGATCGACTTGAGCTTCCTCACCTCCAACCTGACCAAGGTTCTCGAAGGCGGCTGGCTGCCCATTGCGGTTGGCTTTGCGTTGGTCGTGCTGATGGAAACGTGGCGCCGTGGCCGCAAGCTTCTGGCCGAGCAGTTCCTCGACGGCGCCATTCCGCTGGAGACGCTGCTCAAGCAGGCGGCGGATCAGAAAATTCAGCGCGTGAAGGGCGCGGCGGTGTTCCTCACCGCTAATCTCGACGTCGTGCCGACCGCACTGCTGCACAACCTCAAGCACAATCAGGTGCTGCACAAGCGCGTCGCGCTTCTGCGCGTGAGCACGGAAGACACGCCGCGCGTGCCGCTACCTGAGCAGCTCAAGGTCGAGACGCTGGCGAACGGTTTCGCGCGCATCGAGATCAAGCATGGTTTCATGCAGCAGGTCGACGTGCCCGAGCAGCTCGAGCGCTGCCGCACCTTCGGCCTCGATTTCCCGCCGATGGAAACTTCCTATTTCGTCAGCCGGCAAACGCTGGTGCATGAGCACTCGTCCAAGATGCCGGCCTGGCAGTCGCGCCTTTTCATCCTTCTGATGGACTACGCGCTGGGCCCGACGGAATATTTCCAGCTTCCGCCGAACCGCGTCGTCGAGCTTGGCACGAAGACGGAAGTCTGATCCGTCTCCCTCAGCCCACCGCCGCCGCGATCCTCTCTGTGCGCAATGCAGAGCGGCGGAGCTTGCCCGCGTCGTCGCGCAGTGGCTCATGCGCGACTTCAAAGCTGCGTGGAATCTTGTAACGCACGAGACGTTCTGCGAGGTAGTTCTTCAGAGCCTCTTCGTCGAAGCCGCCCGGCGCATCGATGATTGCGTGGACCACATTGCCGAGATCGTCATGCGGCAGGCCGATGACGGCGCTCGAGCGAACGCCGGGAAACGAGTCGATTGCGGCTTCCACTTCGGCGGGATAGATGTTCGCGCCGCCGCAAAGGATCATGTCCGTGTGGCGGTCGGCGAGATCGAGATAGCCTTCTTCGTCCATATAGCCGACATCGCCGATCGACTCCCAGCCGCCTTCGATCTGTTTCGGATCGGCGCCGAGGTAATGATAGGTCGTGCCGGGCCCCGAAAGCGGGCGCATGAAAACCTCGCCGACTTCGCCCGGCGGCAGGGTTTCGCCGTTCTTGCCGACGATCTTCATCTCGCAGCCGGCATTGGGCTTGCCGACCGAGCCGCGATGTTCGAGCCATTCATCGCCCGTGATCCAGGTTCCGCCTTGCGCTTCCGTGCCGGCATAGAGTTCGTGGATGCGAGAGGCGCCGAGCCATCCGATCCATTTCTCCTTCAGCCAGGCCGGGCAGGGCGCCGCGAGATGCAGCGCGACGCGCAGATGCGAGAGGTCATACTTGTTGCGCGCGTCTTCCGGCAGGTTCCAGATGCGATGCATCATGGTGGGCACCAGCATCACCCAGTCGATCTTGTGTTCGGCAAGGTGGCGCAGCGTTTCCTCCGCGTCGAAGCGCGACATGATGACGATGTGGTTGCCCGTCATCAAACCCAGCATCGAGAAGCTGAAGGGTCCGTTGTGATAGAGCGGACCGGGGACGAGCTGCGCGCCGCCGAGTTGCTGCTGATAGAGCGCTTCTTCGGGGTCGAAGGCGCCGGGCATGCCTGACACGATGATCTTGGGTCTGCCGGTCGAGCCGCCCGATGTGGGGGCTTTCCAGTAGCGCGCGGTGATTTCGGGGAGCGGGGCGTCCGACAGGGACTCGTCGGGCTCGAAGCCGATCGGGAGGCAGGGCGTCGAGCCATGCGTGCCCGGCTCCGCGCCGACGACCAGCGACGGGTTCGCGACTTCGACGATCATCTCGCGTTCGACCTTTGGCAGGCGCGAGGAAACCGGCTGCGGCGTCGCGCCGAGCTTCCATGCGGCGTAGCAGGCTTCGAAGAACTCGATGCCGTTGGGCAGGCCGATGGTTACGAGGTCGCCTTCCGCAACGCCAATTTCCTGATAGGCGCGGGCGAGCCTGTTGGTGCGGGCATCGAATTCGGCGCGGGTGACGGTCCGGCCCTCATGCGTGAGCGCGGGCGCGTTCGGATC
>DAIEIL010000188.1 GCA_027352645.1 Rhodobiaceae bacterium
TCGACGATCTCGCGGGTGCGGCGGATGAGGGCGCGAAGCTCAAGGGTCCGGCGGCGGAAGCGGCGAAGTTCTGGCTCGATCGGGCGCGGGCGCGCATCTCCACCGACAAGCTTGTTCGCGATCTCTCCGCGCATGTCGCGGCGCGGCTCACCACGGCAGCGGGCGGGACCGCAGCACGGGGGATCGGGGACTGATGCTGCGCGCGCTTTACAGCTTCCTCATCATCGCGGCGCTGTCGGCGCTTGCGATCTGGCTCGCCGACAATCCCGGCGATCTCGTCATGCATTGGCGCGGCTATGAGATCCGCACCAGTTTCGTCGTCGGCCTCGGACTTCTCGTCGTCGTCGCCTTTCTGGTGCTCTTCGTCTATCGCCTCACGATGGGCGCTCTTCGCGCGCCGGCTGGCCTTTCCTCCTATCTCGTTCAGAGCCGTCGCCGTCGGGGCTTTCTCGCGCTGACGCGGGGCATGGTCGCCGTGGCCGCGGGCGATGCCTCGGAAGCGCGACGCTATGCGGGCCGGGCGAAGCGTTTTCTCGACGAGACGCCGCTGACGCTGCTTCTCGCCGCGCAGGCCGCTCAGCTCGAAGGCAAGGAAGACGCCGCGAAGGGTTATTTCGAAGCGATGCTCGCAGCGCCTGAAACGGAGTTCCTCGGGCTTCGCGGACTCTTCGTGCAAGCGCGCCGCGCGGGCGACAAGACGCGCGCGCTCGACCTCGCTCGCCGCGCCTTCTCGCTCCGTCCGAAAACGCCATGGGCCGCGCAGGCCGTCTTCGAGATCGAAACGTCGGAGGAGGACTGGGAAGCGTCGCTCGCAACGCTCGACCGGATGCTTTCGGCAAAGCTTCTGCCGCGCGACGCCGCGCGTCATCGTCGCGCCGTGCTGCTGACGGCGCTCGCGCAAACAGCGGAAGAGGCGGCAGCCGCACAGGTCGGCGAGGCGCGGCGTGTGCCCCGCGAACGCGCGTTGTCGCTTGCACTTGACGCTGCCTCGCTTGAACCCGATTTCGTGCCCGCCGTGGCGCTCGCCGCAAAGCTTTGCGGCGAGACGGGCCGTGTCCGCAAGGGCGCGAAACTGGTCGAACATCTTTGGGCTCGCGCACCTCATCCCGATCTTGCCGACGCCTATATGAACCTCATCGAGGGCGAAAGCGCTTACGACCGCTTCAAGCGCGTGCGCCTTCTTGCCGGTCACAATCGCGACCATATCGAAAGCCGCGTGGCGCTGGCGCGAGCGGCCGTGGCGGCACGCGATTGGCTCGCGGCGCGCGGCGCGCTCGAACCTTTCGTCGGTGTCAACGCCACCGAGCGGCCCTCGCAGCGCATTTGCGAACTCATGGCGGCAATCGAGGAAGGCGAGCATGGCGATCGCGGCAGCGCGCGCGAATGGCTCGCTCGCGCGCTTCATGCGCCGGAGGATGCGGCATGGGCGGGCGAGGCCTGGCGCTCGCATCGCTGGTCGCCGATCAATCCCGTGACGGGCGAATTCGACGCGCTGACATGGCGCGCGCCCGGCCTGCGCCTCGCGCCTGTTGTGGTGCCGTCGGCGCCCATTGCGGGCCCCGCGCCGGTGGCGCCCGTCGCGGAAGAAAAGCCGGTCGCCGAACATCCTCTGCGCCCTCAGGTCGAAGAGGATGAGGCTGTTGCCGCCACGCCGCCCCTTCCGGACGATCCCGGCCCGAGCGGATTTGATGAATTTGACGCCGATGGGGGACAAAAATGGTGAAGCGCATTCTTCAAGGCGTCGGCGTTCTGATCCTGCTCGCGCTGGTCGTCATTGGAGGCTCGGTTGTCCGCTTCGACAGGAGCAAGGAAGAGCTTCTTCCCAAATACGCCAATGCGGCATCGCAGTTCATCGCGCTGCCCGATGGCGCGGTCGCGCATGTGCGCGATCAGGGCAACAAGGCGGGCCCGATCCTCGTTCTCGTTCATGGCTCCAACGCCTCGCTCCATACCTGGGAGCCATGGGTTCATATTCTCGGCGCGACCTACCGCGTCGTCACCATGGACATGCCGGGCCACGGGCTCACCGGCGCCGTGCCCAATGACGATTACAGCCGGACAGGCATGGTCAATTTCGTCCATGAGGTGACGCAGAAGCTCGGCCTGAAGCGCTACGCCATCGGTGGCAATTCCATGGGCGGCGGCGTCGCGGCGCAATATGCAGAAAGCTTTCCCGATGAGGTGTCGGCTCTCATTCTGGTCGATGCGGCCGGTATTCCGCGCAAACCCCAGCCGGACGGCAAGATTCCGCTCGCCTTCCGCCTCGCGCAAATGCCCGTCCTCAACAAGATCCTGCTTTATGTGACGCCGCGCTCGATGGTCGCCGAAGGGCTGCACAAGGTTTTTGTCGACCAGTCCAAGGTCACGGACGAGATGGTGACGCGCTACTACGACCTGACGCTTTATGACGGCAACCGCCGGGCGACGGGCATTCGCTTCCGCCTGCCGCCTGACAACGGGGCAGTCGCCGAGCAGCTTGGCGCGATCAGGGCGCCGACCCTTATTCTCTGGGGCGACAAGGACGGGCTCATCCCGGTTGAATATGCCGGCGAGTTCGCCAAGCGCATTCCGGGCTCGAAAGTCGTGATCTACCCCGATGTCGGCCATATCCCGATGGAGGAGGTGCCTGAGAAGAGCGCCGCCGACGTGGCTTCGTTCCTCGCCGCCGCCTTCGCGCCGGAAGCCGCCAAAGCGGCTCCGGAGCCGGTCGAAACGGCCCCCATCCACCATGACGGCAAGGTCGAGGTCATGCCGGTCAGCCCCGAATAGGGCTTTTCGGCACCGGGTTCTCACAAAAAGCCCCGCAAGCCTGTTGCCAAAAGGGGTAAGGCCGGGGTATCTCAAGGCCCGTCGACAGGGCCACTGGCCCGGAGACGCCGGAGCCGCTTTAGCTCAGTTGGTAGAGCACCTCATTCGTAATGAGGGGGTCAGGTGTTCGAGTCACCTAAGCGGCACCACTTTCCAGTTATTTCCGAGATCTGATCGCGGCGTCATCGGCTCCGTTGGCATATCGCCGTTCGGGCCGATGCTCAGTGCGCCGCGCGAAATCTAGGCTGCGGGCACTACCGCGCGGCGATAGATGTGCCATGAGGCATGTCCGAGCAGCGGGAAGAAAAAGATCAACCCTACAAAGAGCGACAGGAAGGACAGCGCGACCAGAAATCCGATGATCGCGAACCAGACGAGCATGGCGCGCGGATTGGCGAGCACGGTGCGGACGCTGGTGATCATGGCTGTCACGAAGTCGACGTCCCGGTCGAAAAGCATCGGGAAGGAAATGACGCTGAGCGAAAAGACCGCGAGTGCGATCGCCGCGCCGACCGTGTTGCCGACGATGAGGAAGGCGAAACCCTCGGGCGTCGAGAAGATCATCGAGACAAAGGCCGTGAAGCTCGTCGCCGAAAGGCCGAGAAAGCCGAAGGTAAGGAGCGCGGCAATATCCATCCAGATGACGAATGTGAAGGAGGTGACGAGCGCCATCCATCCCATGTCGCGGCCCGAGGCTGCTCGGATCGAGGATGCGATGTTCGGCCAGCTCACTGTCTCGCCCGTCTCCAGCCTGCGGCTGATCTCGTAAAGCCCTGTGGCGATGAAGGGTGCGATCAGCGCGAAGGCCATGGCAAGCGGGTAGACGAGATAGGGAAGGTGCGCCTTGACGAGCAGCAGGGCGAGGGTCCATCCGCCCAGGGCGAGGAAGATGCCGAAGGCGATGCTGTGGCGGAAGCCCGCGCGCAGATCGCGCATGCCGGCGGCCAGCGCTTCCAGCACATTGTTGACTGTTACGGTGCGGATTTCGATCGGGGCCCTTTGCGGGGCCTCGATATTGTCGATGCTCATGCGTTCCCTCCCTCGCGCGACATCTTGCGAAGCACCTCCCCGTGCGTCGCTATCCATGAATAGTGCCGGATTCCGCGCATTTTGCCAGCGCCGCCTTGCCGGGCGCGACGCCGCGGGCGCTAAAATTGCGCGTTTTGCCGCGTTGACCCCCGGCGCAGGCCAATGGGACCTTCATCGCCAACAGACGGAAGGCGATCTTTCATGAGCGAAGCGGACATGCAGACGGCGGATGCGACCGGGAGCGGCGAGGCGAAACCTCTCACGCCCTATGATCTCATTGGCGGCGCGGAGGCGGTGCGCCGCCTTGCGGACCGGTTCTACGACATCATGGATGAGGAGCATGCGGCGGCGGGCATTCGCGGCATGCATGCGCAGGATCTCGGACAGATCAAGGAGCGGCTTTTCGAGTTCATGAGCGGATGGCTCGGTGGTCCGCAGGATTATTTCCAGCGCGCCGACCGGCCCTGCATTCGCTCCGCGCACAGGCCCTATGCCATCGGCACGGATGAGCGAGACCAATGGCTCATGTGCATGAACCGCGCGATGGTCGAAACGGATGTGCCGGAGCCCGTGCGCAAGCTTCTCGATCAGGCGTTTTTCCGCATGGCCGACATGCTGCGTTCGCGCTGAGCGCCTTCAGGACCAGCGCGTCGTCGGGAAGAATTCGAGCGCGGCGTCCCGGCGATAGAGATAGGCCACGCAGCGCTCGGCGGGAATGCCGCCCGCGAAGAGATGCGCCGCCGTTTCCACGTCACCGATGGGGAAGGGCAGGAAGCCGATATAGGCGGCCTGAAACGAGACGCTTCCATCGACATGATGCCCAAGGCCCGCGAGCCAGGCTTCGAGGTCTCTGCGCCAATGCGGATCGAGACCGCCCGCAGGGGTCATGTCGGCGACGAGGCTGCAGGCCTTTTCAAGCGCGGGCATGGGCAGCGCGAAAATCAGATAGTCCGTCTGTCCTTGCTGATCGCGCATCGTTTCGGTGAAGGCGAGCACCGGAACGAGCGCGCCGTCCGGCAGGCGCGCCTTGCCGCGACGGCGCAGCGTACCCGCTTTCGCCTCGACGGGCGCGAGATCGGTATGGGTCCAGAGCGCATCGAATGCCGCAAGCAGACGATCGCGCGAATGCGCGCCCAGTTCGATGACGATCTCGTAATAGCCGCCATGTCCGACTTCATCGGCTTCGAGCAGCTCGCCGGCATTCGCGGTTACGCCAGCTGCGCGTGATGCCGTGCGGTTCGGTTGCCTGCCATTCACCTGTTCTCTCATCGTCTGCCCCATCTCACTCCCCGGCCTTGTTGCCCATCGGCTTTCCGCATTGCGTCTGTTGCGTCTCGCCCGCGCAGCTTCCTTCCACGTCGAGGCAGCGGCATCCGGCAAGCTCGGTCTCGGCCAGCATTGCGACGTGAGCGTCGAGTGCATCGGTCAGGAATTCCTGCGTCGTCATATGTGTCCGCGCGGCGGCGATGCCGAGGCGGCGGAACTGATCGTCGGTAAGGCGCAGCGCGATCCTGTGCCGCGCGGCGGTGTCGGCGGAGGGGTGCGATTTCGGTTTGGCGATGATCGGTGCCACGGGCTCCGGCTTCGCAACCAGAGGCGAGATGCGGGGCGGCGCGACATCGGGCGCGCTGGGCGTGGCCTGCGGCGCTCGCTCGTGGCGGCTCTCCTGCGGGCGCGTTTCCTGCTGTCTCAGCGCATGCTGGGGAAGGGGGTCGCGCAACTGCATGCCGGCGGAAGGTCCCGCTTCGCCTTTTCGCATGAGAAGACTTCCCGTGATGCTGGCGAATTTGCGGCTCATCTACGCTTCTCCACGAAGCCCGGCTGCGGCGCGCGGTCGGCATTGCGGCGGCCGAAGACGGTCATGCGACGCTCCGGCATTCCGGCGGGAGGACGGCCTTCGGGATTCTTGCGGCGCTCCTCGCCATTTCGGCGGTCGAAGCCGACGGCCGAAACGGATTCCATGTCGGGAATGGGAGGCGGCGTCGGCGCGAAGAAACTGTCTTCCGCAAAGGCCGCGAGAGTGGGCTCTTCCTCTTCCGCCTCGGTCTCCGTTGCCGTGGCACCGAGCGGCGACAGGGGCCGAACGCCAAGCTCCGCGACACGAGCCTTCTGTTCGACGTCCATGGCGCCGTTCATGCGGACGAGGCGATTGGCGATATAGGCCCAGAGCTCGGAGATTTCCTGCGCCGATTTGCTCTTGGGGTCGACCTCGCCGATGGTCCGACCGTCGACCATGCTGGCCGCGTAATCGACGCGATGGTGAAGCGTGACCGGAGCGACGGTGCCGTGCTGCGAAAGCGCGACGGCGGCCTCGCCCGTGATCCGTGCGCGCACTGTCGCCGCGTTCATCACGAAGATGAGGGGCTTCTTGTGCGCTTCGGCAATGTCGATCGTCGCGCCCACGGCGCGAAGGTCATGGGGGCTCGGCCGCGCCGGGATCACGACCAGGTCGGCAAAGGAGACGACGCGGGAAATCGAATGCGTGATCGCGGGCGGTGTGTCGATGATGGCGAGGCGGAAGCCCGACTGCCGGAGATGGTCGAGGCCGTCCTCGAGTTCGTCGACGGCAATTTTGGCAAAGGCGGGCGCCGATGCGCCGCGCGCGTTCCACCAATGCGAAAGGCTCGCCTGCGGATCGGTGTCGATCAACGCCACGGGACCGGCACCGGTCTTTTCGGCTTCCACGGCCAGATGCCCGGACAGAGTGGTTTTTCCCGAGCCCCCTTTCTGGGAGGCAAGAACGATGATCTGCATGTCGGCGTCGCTCCAAGCGCGGCTGGAATTGCGTCGCCTCAATCAAATAACGGGGCCTTTTAAGCTTCCGATAAGAAAACTGTTCAAATACCTAACGAATTGGAACGATCGGCCGCGATGCGCCGCACTTGTTGCCTTCGCCGTTCTGTCGCAATCTTGATCGATGTTGCGGTAGCGAAGGGGTCTTGAGCGTGAACGGGGGCGTGAGCGTGGATCGGGTCGGCGAGGCAAGGCGTCTGGCGCAGGGGCTCGACTGCTGGTCGGGGCCGGTCGAACCGGAGCAGTTGACGGGTGGCATCACAAATCTCAACTTCCGCGTCACCGACGCCGGCCGGAACTTCGTCGTGCGTATCGGCGAGGACATTCCCGTCCACCAGGTGATGCGCTTCAACGAGGTCAATGCGGCGAAGGCGGCTTTCAAGGCCGGCATCTCGCCGGAGATCGTTTATGCGCGGCCCGGCGTCATCGTGGCGCGCTTCATCGAGGGCGGCGGGGCGCTGTCGGCAGACGGGGTGCGTGCGCCGGGCTTCGTCGCGCGGTTCATGCCCGTCCTGAAAGCCTGCCACCGCGAGGTGCCGAAACATCTGCGCGGTCCTGTGCTCGCCTTCTGGGTCTTTCATGTGTTGCGCGATTACGCGGCGCGGCTGCGTGAAGAAGGTAGCCCGCATGGACCGAAGCTCGACGGGCTCGTCGCCCGCGCCGAAGAGCTCGAAAGGGCGGTCGGCAAGATCGACCTTGTCTTCGGTCACAATGACCTCCTGCCCGGCAACATCATCGACGACGGCAAGCGGCTCTGGCTCATCGACTGGGAATATTCCGGTTTCAACAGCCCGCTTTTCGATCTTGCCAATCTTGCATCGAACAGCGAATTCGACGAGGCGGAGGAGCGGCATATGCTGTCGCTCTATTTCGACGGTGCGCCGGATGCGGATCTCTGGCGGCGCTACTCCGCCATGAAGGCCGCCTCGTTGCTGCGCGAAGCGATGTGGAGCATGGTTTCCGAACTCCATTCGAAGATTGCCTTCGACTATGCTGCTTATACGGTCGACTATCTCGCGCGTTTCGACCGTGCCTATCAGACCTTTCGCCAGCTCTAGAGTGCATCCATGACAGCTATTCCCACACAGGCTCGCGCCGTCGTCATCGGCGGCGGCATCGTCGGTTGCTCCACCGCCTATCATCTGGCGAAGCTCGGCTGGAAGGATGTCGTTCTGCTCGAACGGGCGAAGCTCACCAGCGGCAGCACGTTTCACGCGGCGGGCCTTGTCGGCCAGCTCCGCAGCTCAGCCAACATCACGCAGCTTCTCGGTCACTCGGTGGCGCTTTATGCGGCGCTCGAAGCCGAGACGGGGCTTGCGACCGGCTGGCGCATGACGGGCGGATTGCGGCTTGCCTGTTCCGAGGCTCGCATGATCGAACTCAAGCGTCAGGTCACGACGGCGCGGAGCTTCGGCCTCGAGATGCATGTGCTCAGCCCGAAAGAGGCGCAGGACCTCTGGCCGGTGATGGATCTGAAGGGTGTCCTCGGCGCGGTCTTTCTGCCATCGGACGGGCAGGCCAATCCCTCCGACATCACGCAGGCGCTGGCGCGCGGCGCGCGCATGAACGGCGCGAAGATCATCGAGGATTGCCCGGTCACCTCCATCGAGCGCGACGCCCAGGGCATCACCGGCGTCGTCACGCCTTTCGGCCGCATCGCCTGCGAGAATGTGGTGATCTGCGGCGGGCAATGGACGCGCGCGGTTGCGGCTCAGCTTGGCGTCAATGTGCCGCTCGTCTCCGTCGAGCATCAATATCTCATCACGGAGCCGATCGAAGGCGTGACGCGCGACCTGCCGACCATGCGCGATCCGGACAATCTCATCTATTTCCGCGAGGAAGTTGGCGGCCTCACCATGGGCGGCTACGAGCCCAACCCGAAGCCATGGGCGATCGACGGCATTCCCGAAGGATTCCATTTCTCGCTTCTCAACAATGATGTCGAGCATTTCGAGCAGATCATGGAACGCGCGATCATGCGCGTGCCTGCGCTTGAGAAAGTCGGCATCAAGGACTTCATCAACGGCCCGGAAAGCTTCACGCCGGACGGGAATTTCATTCTGGGCGAAGCGCCGGAATGTCCGCGCTGCTTCATCGGCGCGGGCTTCAATGCTTTCGGCATCGCGTCCGCTGGCGGCGCGGGCAAGGCGCTGGCCGAATGGGTCGTCGCGGGCGAGCAGCCTTACGATCTCTGGCCTGTCGATATCCGCCGCTTCGGGCGTCCGCATCGCGATGTGGACTGGGTGCGGGCGCGCACGCTCGAGCTTTACGGCAAGCATTATTCGATTGCATGGCCGGGCGAGGAACATGCGAGTGGGCGGCCGCTGCGCCGTTCGCCGCTCTACGACCGGTTGCGGGAAAATGGCGCGGTCTTCGGCGAGAAGCTTGGCTGGGAGCGGCCCAACTGGTTCGCGGACGGCGATAACGAGCGCGTCGAACGCTACAGCTTCGCGCGGCCGAACTGGTTTGACGCGGTGGGGCATGAGCACAAGGCGACGCGCGAACAGGCGGCGCTTTTCGACCAGAGCTCTTTTGCGAAATTCATGTTGGTGGGCAAGGGCGCCGGCGCGGCGCTCGACTGGATTTGCTCCAACCATGTCACCAAGGCGCCGGGCACGCTGACCTATACGCAGATGCTGAATGCGAAGGGCGGCATCGAATGCGATCTCACCATAGCGCGGCTTTCCGAGGACCGTTTCTACATCGTCACCGGCACCGGCTTTGCGACGCATGATTTCGACTGGATCGCGCGAAACATTCCCGAAGGTTGCGATGCGGAGCTTGTCGATGTGACATCAGGCTATGCGACGCTCTCGCTGATGGGGCCGCATGCGCGCGACGTGCTCTCGCGGATCACGCGGGACGACATTTCGAACGAGGCGTTCCCTTTCGGCCATGTGCGCGGCATCGTCATTGCGGGTGCGCCTTCGCTTGCGCTGCGCGTGACTTATGAGGGTGAGCTCGGGTGGG
>DAIEIL010000189.1 GCA_027352645.1 Rhodobiaceae bacterium
CCATCCATGAACTATCGCCATGCCTACCATGCGGGGAATTTCGCCGATGTGATGAAGCACGCCTCGCTCGCGCTCATCATCAACTATTTGAAACTAAAGGAAAAACCCTTCTTCATCCTCGACACGCACGCAGGAACCGGATCGACGGATCTGAGCGGCACGGAGGCGCAGAAGACCGGGGAGTACAAGGACGGCATCGCCCGTATCCTCGCCGCGGACAAGCCCCACGCGCTCCTTATCCCCTACCTCGAAACGCTCGCCCAACTCGGCTGCGAAGGCGCGGAACCCAAGCTCTATCCCGGCTCGCCATTGATCGCCGCGACGCTCGCAAGGCCGCAGGATCGCTTGGCTTTTTGCGAACTCCACCCCGAGGATTACGCCTCACTGCGCGCCCGCTTCCGCCGCGACGAGCGGGTGAAGGCCTATGAAATGGACGGCTACGGCGCGCTCAAATCCATGCTGCCGCCGAAGGAAAGACGCGGCCTCATCCTCATCGATCCACCCTTCGAGCAACGCTCGGAATTCGAGCGAATCCTGCAAGAGATCGAGCATATTCATGTGCGTTTCGCGACAGGCACTGTGATGATCTGGTACCCGATCAAAGACCCCTCTGTGAGTGGGGCCTTCGTAGAACATCTGGAGCACAAGGGACCCGAAAAGACGCTCCGCGCAGAACTCTTTATCCGCGCTTCCGACGACCCGACGCGCATGTCCGGCGCGGGCCTCATCATCATCAATCCCCCCTGGCAGCTCGACGAGCAACTGACGTCGCTCTTCGGCTGGCTGAAAGATATCCTCGCCCAGGCTAAAGGCGCAGCCGCGCGTGTAGAATGGCTCAAAAAATAAAAAGAATTTCTCCCCGCCCTCTGCCTGCCGCTGCGTAACCGGTCTATAAAGACGCCAATTCAAAAAAACGTCACGCACCGGGAAGGACAAAGATCGAGTGGAGGCCACCCCGCAAAGCATTGAAACCGGCGCGCCCGCGACCCGCGAAGAAATCGAAGCCCGCTACCACGCCGAAGTCGAACAGAACCTCAAACGCAATTTCGCCGCCAATCTCGCCCATGGCCTCCTCGGCCAGACGGGCTTCCGCCTCGTCACCGCCCCGACCTTCGTGCCGGCCTATATCTACCTTCTCTCCGGATCGGAATTCATGGTGGGCTTCGCGCTCGCCGCGCAATGGCTCGGCAATGCGCTGTCGTCCACGCTCGGCGCGACGCTGATCGAACACAGAAAACGCGTTCTCTCGCTCGGCCTGCTGATCGGCTGGGGCATGCGCTTCGGCGTGCTGGGTCTCGCGCTCTCGGGCTATTTCCTGCCGCCGAAATGGGCGCTGGGCTTTGCTTGCGTCTTCCTCATGCTCTACGGGCTCTTCAACGGCATCCAGGCGGTGATCTTCAACACGCTGATGGCCAAGGTCATTCCGCTGCGCCTGCTCGGACGCCTGACGGGCTTCCGCAATTTCGCCGCGGGCCTCACGGCCGCCGCCGTCGCCTATGTCGGCGGCAAATATTTCGTCGAGGCGAACGCGCTCGGCAACGGCTATGCAACAACCTTCCTCGCCGCCTTTGTGCTCACCGCCATCGGCCTGTCGATGCTCATGCTGGTGCGCGAGCCCGATCAGCCGGAAGTCCGCCCACGGACGAACCTTTTTCACCGCCTGCGCCAGATCCCGAGCCTGTTGCGCGGCGACAAGGAACTTTCGCGCTTCTATATTGCGACGGCTGCCGCCTCGCTCGGCACGCTCGCCGTGCCCTTCTATATTCTCTTTGCGGGCGAGGCGATCGGCCTTTCGGGCACCAACCTCGGCGTGCTCTCCATCGCCTTCCTGCTGGCGCAGACCGGCACCAACCTGCTCTGGGGCACGATCGCCGACAAATTCGGCAACCGCCTCGTCTTCCTCTGCGCCATCGGCCTCTGGGCCGTCTCGACGCTGATGCTCTTGGAAGCCCATTCGCTGCTGACGCTCGGCGTCGTCTTCGCGGGACTCGGCTCCGGCCAGGGCGGCTTTCAGAATTCGACCCAGAACATCATCCTCGAATTCGGCACGCGCGAAGACCTGCCCATGCGCATCGCCATGATGAACACGGGCATCGCGCTGATGAACGCGGTCGGCCCGCTCTGCGGCGGCCTCATCGCCCATGCGCTGGGCTTCACCGCGGTCTTCTCGATCTCGGCGCTGATGCTCGCCATCTCATTCGCCACCGTGCTCTTCACGGTGAAGGAACCACGCTCGCGGGGACTGTTTCACTAGACTGCCGCGAGCGACATAAACCGGGAGGGCCCGAATATGGCCGACGCATATTTTTCAGCCACCTATGCCGAGGCGCGTGCGCGCTTCCTGAAAGCGGCGGAAGCAGCAGGCGCGCGGATCACAAGCGAAGCCCATCCGCTGACAGGCCCGGACGGCGAAGCCATCGCCATCGACATCGCGCGCATGGGCCCCGAAGGCGCACCGAAGCTTCTCGCCATCACGTCGGGCACCCATGGCATCGAGGGCTATACGGGCTCGGCGATCCAGACGCGGCTGATGGAAGATGGCATCGCCGCGCGGCTTCCTGCCGACACCGAACTCATCCTCATCCATGCGGTTAACCCCTGGGGCTTTGCCCATGGCCGCCGCGTCAACGAAGACAATGTCGATCTCAACCGCAATTTCCTGACGCCGCCCTTTCCGGCAAATCCGGGCTATGAGGCGCTGCACGATCTTCTGCTGCCGGAAACATGGACCGCGGAGACGATCCAGAAATCGCAGGAAGGCATCCTCGGCTATGCCGAAAAGCACGGCTTCGACAAATTGGTCGAGGCGCTGTCGGTCGGCCAGTACACCCACGCGGACGGGCTCTTCTATGGCGGCACGGCGCCCGTCTGGTCGAACCGCGTAATGCGCAGGCTCT
>DAIEIL010000203.1 GCA_027352645.1 Rhodobiaceae bacterium
GGTCACGCGGGCGGGGTGCGTCTCGGCATAGGCCAGCGCCAGCGTCGACCCCCAGGAGCCGCCGCAGAGCTGCCAGCGCTCGATCTTCAGATGCTCGCGCAGCCGCTCCATGTCAGCGACGAGATCCCATGTCGTGTTTTCGCGCAGCTCCGCGTGAGGCGTCGACTTGCCGCTGCCGCGCTGGTCGAAGAGGACGATTCGATAGGCCTTGGGGTCGTGGGTCCGCCGCATGGTCGGGTTCGAGCCGCCGCCGGGTCCGCCATGAACGATGATGACGGGCTTGCCTTCCGGGTTGCCGCACTCTTCGAAGTAGATCGTGTGGAGATCCGAAACCTTAAGGTAGCCCGTCTTGTACGGCTCGATTTCGGGGTAAAGCGTCCGTCGTGCGGCAGTGTCGAACATGTAGAATCCTGCGTTTTCGCTACCGGCAAATTGGTCCGGAACCCGTCCGGGCATTCGGCCCCTTGGGCCGCGCCCCGTCAACCGGAATCAAACTCTTGATAAGCCTTAACTTTTCGCCCGGACCCTACGTCCGTCTGTAAGATGTTAACTACTTTTTTGTCGTCCGGCTGACACAAGTCGTTGACGAGAATCAAAGCTGAGCTACTATATCTGGACGCGTCGCGCTTCGGCGAAGCACTAGATAAAGCAGAAGCCGGCGCAATCATCGAAATCTGGGTTCTGCCCACGGTTCGGGCAGATGAACGGCGAAGATTTATGTCTTCGCCGGCGGGATGTGTCGCGCTTTTCCGTGGCGGCGGAGGTGGCGTGAAATGGGGCCTAAGGGGAATCCAATGCTGAACGATACGTCGAAGGCTGTCGATACGAACGAGATCGAGGCGGCGCTTTCTGGCCTCATCACGGGCGAACTTGCGCCGAAGCGTGGCGAGGCGCGGCGTCCGCGCGCCGATCTTCTCCAGCCCGAAATGCCCTTCGGCGAGATGGATCAGGCCGTGCAGCACGCGCATGGCTACCGCGTGAAGCTCGATCATGGCCGCGACGCGCTGTTGACCGAATTCGGCAAGGCGACGCTCCGCGACCGATATCTCATGCCCGGCGAATCCTTTCAGGACCTCTTCGCCCGCGTCGCGTCCTATTACGCCGACGACGAGGCCCATGCGCAGCGCCTCTATGACTACATCTCCAAGCTCTGGTTCATGCCCGCGACGCCCGTCCTCTCCAATGGCGGCACGCAGCGCGGATTGCCCATCTCCTGCTTCCTCAACGAAGCCTCCGACAGCCTCGAAGGCATTGTCGGCCTCTGGAACGAGAATGTCTGGCTCGCGGCCAAGGGCGGAGGCATCGGCTCCTATTGGGGCAATCTGCGCTCCATCGGCGAGACGGTGCATGGCAACGGCAAGACCTCCGGCATCATCCCCTTCATCCGCGTTATGGATTCGCTGACGCTGGCGATTTCCCAGGGCTCGCTCCGCCGCGGTTCGGCCGCCGTCTATCTGCCGGTCGATCACCCGGAAGTGGAAGAGTTCATGGAACTCCGCCGCCCCACGGGTGGCGATCCGAACCGCAAGGCGCTCAACCTGCATCACGGCATCCTCGTCTCCGACGCCTTCATGCGCGCGGTCGAGGCCGATGGCGACTGGGAACTGAAGAGCCCGAAGGACCGTTCGGTGCAGAAGACCGTTTCCGCGCGTTCGCTCTGGATCCGCATGCTCACCTCGCGCATCGAGACGGGTGAGCCCTACATCGTCTTCAAGGACACCGTGAACAATGCGCGGCCGGAGCATCACAAGCTCGCCGGCCTTGAGGTCAAGACCTCGAACCTCTGCGCCGAAATCACGCTGCCCACCGGCATCGACCATCTCGGCAATCAGCGCACGGCCGTCTGCTGCCTGTCCTCGCTCAACTTCGAAACCTTCTTCGAGTGGCAGGATCATCCGAGCTTCATCGAGGACGCGATGCGTTTCCTCGACAACGTGCTGCAGGACTTCATCGATCGCGCGCCGGACGAAATGGCGCGGGCGAAATATGCCGCTGCGCGCGAGCGTTCGGTTGGCCTCGGCATCATGGGTTTCCACTCCTTCCTGCAGGCCAACATGATCCCCTTCGAGGGCGTGATGGCGAAGGTCTGGAACAAGCGCATGTTCCAGCACATCAAGACGCAGGCGGACGCCGCCTCGAAGAAGCTCGCCGAAGAACGCGGCGCCTGCCCGGATGCGGCGGATTACGGCTTCAACGAGCGCTTCTCGAACAAGACGGCCATTGCGCCGACCGCCTCGATCTCGATCATCACCGGCGGCACTTCGCCGGGCATCGAGCCGATCGCGGCCAACAGCTTCACGCACAAGACGCTTTCGGGCTCCTTCAATGTCCGCAACCGTCACCTGACGAAGCTGCTCGAAGAGAAGGGGCAGAACACGGACGACGTATGGTCCTCCATCGTCACCAATGGCGGCTCCGTGCAGCATCTCGACTTCCTGTCGGACGAAGAGAAGGACGTCTTCAAGACCGCCTTCGAACTCGACCAGCGCTGGGTGATCGAGCATGCGGGCGACCGTGCGGCCTTTATCGATCAGGCGCAGTCGGTGAACCTCTTCCTCGCCGCTGACGTTCACAAGCGCGACCTGCACCAGCTTCACCTTCAGGCCTGGAAGAAGGGTGTGAAGAGCCTCTATTACTGCCGCTCGCTCTCGATCCAGCGCGCCGAAAAGGCCGAAGTCGTGAGCCTCGTCGCGGCGAAGAAGCTCGACGTGAAGACCCTCGATCAGGTCGCGACGGAAGCTCGCCGCGAAACTGTCGAATACGACGAGTGCCTCGCCTGCCAGTGAAGCAGAGGGCGTTTGCGTCGGGTACAAAAGCGTTTCATTGAATTATTACGTCATTGCCGGGCTCGACCCGGCAATCCAGAGCCCGAGGCGTGGAGCCCCTGCTCTGGATGCCCGGATCGGGTCCGGGCATGACGAACTGAGTGAATAGGGAACAGGCCCATGTCGCTGCTCGAAGAACGTCATGTCTACAAGCCCTTCCGCTATCCCTGGGCCTATGAGGCATGGCTGACGCAGCAGCGCATCCATTGGCTGCCGGAGGAAGTTCCGCTGGCGGACGATGTGAAGGACTGGGCGAAGAAGCTCACCGATGGCGAGCGCAATCTTCTGACGCAGATTTTCCGCTTCTTCGTTCAGGCAGACGTCGAAGTGAACAATTGCTACATGAAGCACTATTCGCGCGTCTTCAAGCCGACCGAAGTGCAGATGATGCTGGCCTCCTTCTCCAACATGGAGACGATCCACATCTCGGCCTATAGCCATTTGCTCGACACGATCGGCATGCCGGAGTCCGAGTACGAAGCCTTCCTGAAATACAAGCAGATGAAGGACAAGTACGACTACATGCAGGAATGGGGCGTCGACACGAAGGAAGACATCGCCAAGACGCTGGCGGTCTTCGGCGCCTTCACCGAAGGCGTGCAGCTCTTCGCCTCCTTCGCGATCCTCATGAACTTCCCGCGCTTCAACAAGATGAAGGGCATGGGCCAGATCATCACATGGTCGGTGCGCGACGAGTCGCTGCACACCAATTCGGCGATCAAGCTCTTCCGCACCTTCGTCGAGGAGAATCCGGAAGTCTGGACCGAAGAACTTCAGCGCGACATCTACAAGGCCTGCGAGACGATCATCCATCACGAGGATGCCTTCATCGATCTAGCTTTCGAGATGGGTGCCATCGAAGGGCTCACCGCCGCTGAAGTGAAGGACTACATCCGCTACATCGCGGACCGCCGTCTGACGCAGCTCAATCTGCAGGCCATCTACCGCACGGACAAGAACCCGCTGCCCTGGATGGACGAGATGCTGAACGGTATCGAGCACGCGAATTTCTTCGAGAACCGCGCGACGGAATATTCCAAGGCCTCCACCAAGGGCACCTGGGACGAGGCTTTCGACTGAATGTCCCATCCATAAACGCGTCATGCCCCGGCTTGACCGGGGCATCCACGTCTTGTCAGCCTCTCGTGAGGGACAGACGTGGATGGCCCGAATAAATCGGGCCATGACGGATTGGGGATGACGGATATGAACCTCACCACCTCCTGGATCTTCTGGGCCTTCCTCTCCGCCTGTTTTGCGGCGTTGACCGCGATCTTCGCCAAGGTCGGCGTCGAGAACATCAATTCCGATCTCGCCACGCTGATCCGCACCGTCGTCATTCTGGTGACGTTGACGTTGATCCTCGCCGCCATCGGCGAGCTGAAAAGGCCGGATGCGATCTCGGCCCGCACATGGGTCTTTCTGATCCTGTCGGGCCTCGCGACGGGCGGGTCATGGATCTGCTATTTCCGCGCCTTGAAGATCGGGCAGGCGGCGCAGGTTGCGCCCATCGACAAGCTTTCCGTCGTCATGGTCGCGATCTTCGGTGCGGTCTTCCTCGGCGAGAAGCTGTCGCTCACGGGCTGGGTCGGCGTCGCGATGATCGGTTTCGGCGCCGTTCTCGTCGCGCTCTGACCCCCTGTTATTTCCAAACGCACTGGCATAGGCTTTCGCCCATGCGCACATTCATCGCCGTCATCATTCTGTCTTTCGTTTCAAGCGCTGCCTTCGCAGCCGAGCCTTGCGAGCCGCGCGCGAAGGTCGCGCCCGCTTTGCATCGGCTCGAAGCCGCAATGGCGAAAGATCGCTTCGTCACCTATACGCCGACTTCGCTGAAGGTGATCGAGGGCGAGGTGAAGCCCGCCAATGCCGAGAGCATTCGCGCTGACCTCAAGGCGCTGCGCCCCTATTTCGATGCGCTGGTTACCTACACCGCGCGCGATGGTGGCGAACTCATTCCCGGCATCGCCGAGGAGCTTGGCTACAAGGCCGTCATCATCGGCATCTGGACGCCGGGCGATCCGGACGAACTGCGCAATGCGCTGACGCTCGCGCGCCGCTATCCGAAACTCGTCGTCGGTCTTTCGCTCGGCAACGAGATCGTCTTCGGCAAGCGCGGCACATGGGAGCAACTTGCACGCTATGTGAAGCTCACCCGCGAGCGTGCGCCCGATCTGCCCATCACCGTCTCCGAGCCCTTCGCCCAGTTCCTCGAAGGCGATGCGTCGGAGGTTCGCGACGATCTCGATTTCCTGCTGGTGAATGTGCACCCGATCTTCGAAAGCTGGTTCAAGACGGCGGGGCCCGAGAACTGGGCGGATTTCGACGTGAAGATCGTCGATAAGCTTTCCGGCTCCTTCTGCGGTCCCATCCTCATCAAGGAAACCGGCGTCCCCACCGGCCCCGCGAACATGGGCTATGACGAGACGAAGCAGGCGGCCTTCTGGCGCGCGCTGGAGCGCCAGTTGCCGTCCTCGAAGGCCCATGCCTTTTCCTACTTTGCCGCCTTCGATGCCCCATGGCGCACTGGCGACTTCAACCCCGTGGCGGGCAGCCATCCCGAAGAAGCCTTCTGGGGCCTCTTCACCGAGGCAGGGCAGCCCAAGCCCGCCATTCAGGGTTTGAAGAAACTTCCCTGATCCCGCTCGCTCCCCTATGGTCGCCTCCAAAACCGGGGGAGGGGAATCCATGACGACATTGTCCGTAGAGGAACGCCGCATCTTCGCGCGGGCGAGCCGCAGGATCATTCCGCTGATGATCCTGCTCTACATGGTGAGTTTCCTCGACCGCGTGAATGTCGGCTTCGCCGCCCTCACCATGAATGCCGATCTCGGCTTTTCGCCCGCCGTCTTCGGCTGGGGCGTCGGCATCTTCTTCATCGGCTATTTCATCTTCGAAATCCCCTCGAATGTCGTCATCGAGAAGGTGGGCGCGCGGCTCTGGATCTGCCGCATCATGCTCACATGGGGCCTCATCTCCGGCGCCATGGCTTTCATCAGCAGCGAGACGAGTTTCTACGTCTTGCGCTTCCTGCTCGGCGCGGCGGAAGCGGGCTTCGCGCCCGGCATGATCCTCTACCTTACCTACTGGTTCCCGGCAGATCTGCGCGCGAAATACTACGGCACCTATTTCATCGCCATTCCGCTGGCGAGCGTCATCGGCGCGCCGGTCTCCGCCTATCTTCTCGGATTCAACGGTCATCTCGGCCTCAAGGGCTGGCAATGGATGTTCATCCTCGAAGCTGTCCCTGCGCTCCTGCTCGGCATTGCGGTGCTCTGGCTTCTGCCCGACGGGCCTGCAAAGTCGCGCTGGCTCAGCGACGACGAGAAGGCGCGCATTGCCGCCTGTCTCAAGCGCGACCGCGAGGAGAACCATGCGAGCGACGCGCATCACACGCTCTGGCCTGCGCTGCGCGATCCGCGCGTGCTGCTCATGGCCGCGATCTATTTCGGCATTGTCATCGGGCTTTACGGCATAAGCCTCTGGCTGCCGCAGATGGTGAAGGGCATGGGCTTCACCAATCATGAGACGGGCTGGATCGTCTCCGCCGTCTATGTCGTTGCCGCCGTCGCCATGCCGCTCTGGGGCTGGTCGTCGGACCGGAGGCAGGAGCGCATCTGGCACACCTCGATAGCGTCCTTCGTCGGCGCGGTGGGTTTTATCGGCGGCGCCTATCTGCACTCGCCCGCGCTCGTCATCCTGTCGCTTGGTCTCGCCGCCGTTGGCACCTATGTCGCCATCGTGCCCTTCTGGGCGTTGCCGCCGACCTTTCTCGGAGGCACTGCGGCCGCGGGCGGCATCGCCCTCATCAACTCGACGGGCAATCTCGGCGGCTTTGTCGGCCCCTCCATCGTCGGCTGGGTGAAGGACACGACGCAGAGCTATTCAGCGGGCATGCTTGCACTCGCCGTCGCCCTCGTCGCTGCGGGCGTGCTGACGCTCATCGTGCGGCTTCAGCTCACCCGCAGGACGCTGAACGCCTGATCATTTGACGGCGAAGACGCGATAGGCAACGCCTTTCCGCGTCAGGCGGCCAAGGCTCACCGCCACGATGCCGTTGAGCCAGGCATAGGGCGAGTTGCTCGCCACTTCGAACATGGGCGCGGTGCGGAAATAGTATTTCGACGGATCGGTCGCCGCCGCTGCCTCGCGGTCGCCGAGTACGCCCATCAGCTCGGGCGGCATGACGATGCGCCCGCCATAGGTCGCGTAGATGTTGACGCCATCATGCGTCGTCAGGCAAACGCGGACATCCGCCTTCAGCGAGCCGTCGGAGCGGATCGTCGCCCAGTCGCCGCCGCCTGGCGGAATGGTGCCGCGAAGACGCGGGCCCTCGAAAGTGCCTCCCGTCACATAGGCGACCAGCCGCATTCCCTCCGGCGTGCCGCCGATGACCAGCGAGTTGTCTTCGAGCTCGACATCCATTTCGAACAGGAATTCGGTTTGCACTTCACTCATTGTCGTCTTCTCCGCGGGCTTTTATGAGTTCGGCGCCGGCAGGCTCTATGCATGGAGCCTTGGCGTCCGGCGTGGTAAAGCTTGGGCGCGGGGCTTGCTCGCCCCTTTCGATCATTTCGCCCGGTTTGTTCACCTCCGGCAAGAGCGGAAAATGAAAGCTTTTGCGGCCTCTCTCGTCCTCATGGCGCTGATCGCGGCTGACGCTGCGTCGGCGGGACCGCGTCCGCAGCGCATCGTCTCGATCAATCTCTGCTCGGATGTGTTGGCGCTGGAGCTTGCCGATCCCGGAACGGTAAAATCCGTTTTCCGCGTCGCCGCCGACCCGGAGGATTCGCCCGTCGCCGATCTCGCCGCGAAGCTGCCGCTGAACAACGCGACTGCCGAGGATATTCTCGCCGCCAAGCCCGACCTCGTGCTGGCGCATCGCTATTCATCGCCCTTCACGCTGGCGCTTCTCGCCCGTGCCCATGTGCCCGTCGTGCAGGTGAAGGATGCAGCGAGTTTCGAAGATATTCGCGACAATGTGCGCGCGGTCGCGTCGGCGCTCGGCCACCCCGAACGCGGCGAGGCGTGGATCGCGCGCTTCGACGCCTCGCTCGCCGCGTCGAAGCGCCCGGCTCCGGTGCGTCCCTTGCGCGCCGTCATTTATCAGGATCTCGGTGGCGCTGCGGCTGCCAATACCATTCTCGGCGCACTTCTCGAACATGCGGGCTTTGAGAATGTCGTCGAGACGCCGTCGAGCGGCGGCTTCGTCAATCTCACCATCGAGGACCTGATCGACACGCGGCCGGATTTCGTTGCCGTCGGCGTCTATCGCGCGGGCGAGCCTTCCCTTGCGCATGCGCAGTTGGCGCATCCCGCGCTCCGCGAATACATCGCGCATCATGCCCGCGCGGTCGATCTCCCCGCGAAGCTCTGGACCTGCGGTACGCCTTTCATCGCCGATATTGCGGACAAGCTTGCCGCGGCACGCGACGGCTTCGACCGCGCCGGGGTGAACTGATGCGGAACCGCGATTATCTTCTCATCAACCTTGGCCTAGCGCTGCTTGCGGCTGGCTTTTTCATCGCGTCGATCTATGTCGGGCGCGGCGGCGAACTGCTGGTCGCAAAGCTTCACGCCATCGACGAGACGGACCGCTCGCTCGCCTGGCTGATCCTCAAGGAAGTTCGCTTGCCGCGCGCTCTGCTTGGTCTCCTCGTCGGCGCGACGCTCGGCCTTACCGGTGCGGCGCTTCAAGGCCTGTTGCGCAATCCGCTGGCAGAGCCCGGCCTCATCGGCGCGTCGTCCGGCGCGGCGCTTGGCGCCGTGCTGGTTTTCTATTTCGGGCTTGCGGCGGGCTCCGCCATGTTCGTCCCGCTCGGTGGCGTCGCGGGGGCGCTCATTTCGCTCGGCATTCTCTATATGCTCAGCGGCAGAAATCCTTCCATCGTCACGCTCATTCTCGCGGGCGTCGCGATCTCGGCCTTCACCTCCGCGCTGACCTCGCTCGCGTTGAGCCTCGCGGCCTCGCCTTATGCCGTTTATGAAATCATCTTCTGGCTCCTTGGTTCCTTCACCGACCGCAGCATGGATCAGGTGCGCTTCGCCACGCCTTTTATGGTCCTCGGCGTATTGCTTGTCTCCTCCACCGCGCGCGGTCTCGACGCGCTGACTTTGGGCGAGGACACGGCGGCGAGCCTCGGCTTCAGACAGGAATCGATCAAGGCGCGCGCCGTCATAGGGACCGGCCTTGCGGTCGGCGCTGCTGTTTCCGTCACGGGAGTCATCGGTTTCGTCGGCCTCGTCGTGCCGCATCTCGTCCGGCCGCTTGTCGGCCATCAGCCGGCAAAGCTTCTCCTGCCGAGCGCGCTTGGCGGCGCGGCCATGCTGCTTGCCGCCGATCTTCTCGTGCGCCTGCCGATGAATGGGCCGGAGCCGAAGCTCGGCGTCGTCACCTCGCTCATCGGCGCGCCGTTTTTCCTCTGGCTGATCCTGCGCACCAGGCGGGAGGCACCCTGATGGAGCTTCGCGTCGAAAATCTTCGCGCCTCTCTCGGCGGCGCGCGCGTGTTGCGCGGGCCCTCCTTCGATGCGCGTGGGCCCAGCTTCATCGGGCTTGTCGGCCCGAACGGCGCCGGCAAGACGACGCTTATTCGTGCGGTTGCGAATCTCATTCCCTTCGAGGGCAATATTTCGCTCGATGGAATGGATGTCGGCGCCATAGAGCCTCGGGCGCGTGCGCGGAAGATCGCCTATCTCGCGCAAGGGGCCGAAAGCCATTGGCCGCTTTCGGTGGAGCGCATCGTCGCGCTTGGTCGGCTGCCGCATCTGGAACCGTTCCGCGCGCCGGTCCCATCCGACGAGGTTGCCATCGAACGCGCGATGGAGCTTGCCGATGTGACGCGCTTTCGCGACCGCGACGTGCTGACGCTTTCTGGCGGCGAGCGCGCCCGCGCGCTTCTCGCTCGTGCCCTTGCGGTCGAGGCGGAGCTTCTGCTTGTTGACGAGCCTGTCGCCTCGCTTGATCCCTATCATCAGCTCGGCGTCATGGAGGTGCTTCGGACCTATGTCGATCAGGGCCGCATGGTGATCGCAGTTCTGCACGATCTCTCGCTCGCGGCACGCTATTGCGACCGGCTGATCCTGCTCGACGAAGGCCAGATAAGGGCGGATGGCGCTCCGGCCGAGGTCCTGACGGCGGAAACGCTGCGGAGCGTCTATCGCGTCGAGGCTCTGATCGGCGGTGAAGGCCGGAGCTTCCATGTGATGCCCGTGAAGCGGGTCGAATAGGGTCCGCGGGGCCTCGTCTCGCGCGGCGAAACTCTCTATCCTTCAGTCTTCGCGCGGAGATCCCCGCCGCGTTGGATGAGCAGCCGAAGAGCGCAAGCATGAACAAGCCATCTCACGAAAGAACCGTCGAAACACCCCAGACGCTCTCGCCCTCATTCAAGTTGAGTTTCGAGGACAGCGACTTCCTGTTGCGTGACGAGCTTCGTGCGGTACGCCTCGAGCTTGAGCTCCTGAAGACGGAAATCGCCCTGCAGGATCACAATATCCGCTCGACCATTGTCGTCTTCGGCAGCGCGCGCGTGCCCTCGCCGGAAGCGGCCGGCAGTCATTGCAACGACGCGGAAGCGGCGCTGGCCGCGGATCCGCACAATCCCGAATTGCAGCGCGTGGTGCGAGCCAGCAAGCACCAGCTCGGGCATTGCCGCTATTACGAGGAGTCGCGCAAATTTGGACGTCTGGTGTCGGAAGCTGCGCAGAACGGGGAGGGGCGCGATTATGTCATCATGACGGGCGGTGGGCCCGGCATCATGGAGGCCGCCAATCGCGGCGCCGCCGATGTGAACCGCGTTTCCATCGGGCTCAACATCAAGCTGCCGCGCGAGCAGATGCCAAACCCCTACATCACGCCGGAGCTGACCTTCCAGTTTCATTACTTCGCGCTGCGCAAGATGCATTTTCTGATGCGCGCAAAAGCGCTCGTCGTTTTCCCCGGCGGGTTCGGCACGCTGGATGAGCTTTTCGAAACGCTGACGTTGATCCAGACGGGCAAGATCGAGCCCATGCCGGTTCTGCTTTTCGGTGAGGAATATTGGCGGCGCATCATCAATTTCGACGCCATGGTGGATGAAGGTACGATCGCGCCCAAGGATCTGGAGATTTTCCACTTCGTCGAAAGCGCCGAGGACGCTTGGAACTACATTACCACCTTCAACGCGCCCGGTCCGAAAGAGCCGCCGATGCAGAGAAGCGAACCGCTCTGATCCAGAGCCGGCGTGGCGCCGTAAAAGACTGAACGCCGCTTTTCAAATCGGATCTCATGCCCGTCATCGTCTGGTTCCGTCAGGACCTCCGCCTCGCCGACAATCCGGCGCTCGCCGCCGCAGTGGCGACGGGCGAGGAAATCCTGCCGCTTTATATTTTCGACGAGGCGGCCTCCTTCGGTGGCGCATCGTGCTGGTGGTTGCACGGCAGCCTTGAAGCGCTGGGCGACGAGTTGGGCAAGCGCGGCGCGCCGCTCGTGCTGCGTCGCGGGCGGGCTGCCGAGATCCTGCCTGCCTTGATCGCGCAAGCGAAGGCGAGCGTCGTCTTCTGGAACCGCTGCTATGAACCTGCCGCCATCGCGCGCGACAAGGCGCTGAAGTCTTCGCTCGCCGTTTCCGGCGTCGAGGCGAAGAGTTTCAACGGAGCGCTGCTCGCTGAGCCGTGGGAAGTGCAGACGGGAAACGGCGGCCCTTACAGGGTCTTCACGCCCTTCTGGCGGTCGCTCGCCGCCCGCGCGCCCTTCGCCGCGCCGCTGCCTGCGCCGAAGAAGCTGCGTGGCCTCGCAGATGTCATTTCCGATGATCTCGCGGAATGGAACCTGCGTCCGGCGAAGCCCGATTGGGCGGGGGGATTGCGGGCCGCATGGAAGCCCGGTGAAAAGCAGGCTGCCGCGCGGCTCGCGCATTTCCTCGATCGTCTCGTCGCGGATTACGCGGACGCGCGCGATCTTCCGGGCGTCGAAGGAACATCCCGCCTGTCGCCGCATCTGCATTTCGGCGAAATCTCACCGCGGCAAATCTGGGCGGCGGCCGACGCCGCGTCGCATGCCGCGCCCGAGGCGACGCGTGGTGTCATGTCTTTCCTGCGCGAAGTCGGCTGGCGGGAATTCACCCATCATCTCATCTATCATTGGCCCGAGATGGTCGATCGCGCCTGGAAGCCGGAATTCGAGGATTTTCCATGGGCGTATGACGAGGCGCATCTCGTCGCATGGCAGCGCGGCCTGACCGGCTATCCAATCGTTGATGCGGGCATGCGCGAGTTGTGGGCCACGGGCTACATGCATAACCGTGTACGGATGATTGTCGCGTCCTTCCTCGTCAAGGACCTGCTGATCCACTGGCGGCACGGCGCGGAATGGTTCGAGGATACGCTGGTCGATGCCGATCTCGCGAATAACCGCGCGGGCTGGCAATGGGTGGCGGGCTCGGGCGCGGATGCCTCGCCCTATTTCCGCATCTTCAATCCTGTGACGCAGGGCGAGAAGTTCGACGCCGATGGCGCCTACATCCGCCGCTACGTGCCGGAACTCGCGCGCCTCGACAATCGCTTCATCCATCGCCCGTGGGAGGCGCCCTCCGCCACGCTCGCTGCTGCCGGTATTGCGCTCGGCAAGACCTACCCCATGCCTATCGTCGATCATGCCCGCGCGCGCGAAAGGGCGCTAGCGGCCCTTGCGAGCATCAGGAAGAGCTGACGCCTGGCGTGTCGCGAGATAGTGCGAATAAAGCGCGAGGCTGGCGGCCACGGTCGCGTTGAGCGACTCGACCGCGCCGGTGGTGGGGATCGTCAAACGCCTTACGCCGAGCGCCTCGGGAATGCCGCGCCCTTCCTCGCCCAGCACGAGGCGCAGATCGCGCGGCCAGTCGAGCGCGCCCATGTCTTCGCCGCCCGCGTCGAGCGCAAAGATCGGGCCTTCCGCCGCGTCGAGCGCATCCCATGAAGGCCCGCGCAGCAGCGTCAGCTCGAACTGCGCATTGGCAGCCGCCCGCAGCGCCTTGGGGTGAAAGGGGTGCGCCGCCTCGTTCATCAGGATGATGCGCTTCGCGCCGAAAGCGGCGGCGCTGCGCAGCGCCGCGCCCAGATTATTCGGATCGCCAAGCGCGCAAACGAGTTCGAGCCCTTCGGGTTTCGCCGTGAGATCGGCAGCCGACATCGCAGGCACCTTTCCAACGAGCAGCGGAACGCCCGTGCCCGATACGTCGAGCGCATCGAACAGCGAACGCGACAGGCGATATTTCTCGATGTGTTCGGGAATGTCCCAGCCATCCACCTGCGCGGGGTCGAGCGCGAGCAGCGCATGGAAGCGGGTGGGGTGGAGCGCGAGCGCCTCCGGAACGGATTTCCGCCCGGCGAGCAAAAACTCTCCGTGTTTCTTGATGCCCCGGCTCTCGGTGATCTGCTCCCACAGCTTTGCCTGCGGGTTATGCAAACTTTCGATCACGCGCCAATAGGTGCCGCCGCTCATGCTGATTCAACCTCGATCATACGGAGCGGCAATCTCGCCCAAATTCACCTGAAAGTCCCTCAATTATGCCGCTTTTTCGACGCGATGCCCAACTAGCTTCAAACATGGAACGGTTTTGCCGATGCGGCGCGGCCTCAGGTCGCCCCGCAAAGGCGAGTAAAGAGTTGAGAGGGTGGGAACATGAACACACATCGCAAGATTGCGGAGAAACCGACGCGAATGCGAAGGGTTCTCCTTGCCGCGCTGACGGCGCTGACTTTCGCGGGCGGCGTTGCCGCAACGCCCGCATTGGCCGATCCCCACGGCCATGGGCGACACGAGCGCTGGGAACGCCCTGAACGCTGGGATCGCCACTATCATCCGGGGTGGGTGCGCTATTACGACGGCCCCTATCTCTATTGGGCGCCGCCGCCGCCGCGCGTCTTCTATGCGCCCCCGCCGCCTCCGCCGGTCTACTACGCCCCGCCGCCGGTCTATTACGGCGGCCCTTCGCTCAACGTGGTGATTCCCATCCGCTGACGCTTGGTAAAGGGGCGGTGCGCCATGCGCCGCCCCGACTCCTCCCTGCCTTCGACAAATCTCCCTGCTTTCCGCCGCGCCACGATCTGGCATAGTGGCGGCTTGAAAAGAGAAGGCGACGGGCCCCATCGAAGGCCCGCGAACAGGGAGAGACGAATATGAGCGATTTCAAGCTCCTTATCGGCGGCAATCTCGTTGCCGGCGACCAGACGATGGATGTCATCAATCCCGCGACCGAGGAAGTGCTGGCGAAGTGTCCCCGCGCCTCCAAGGCGCAGCTCAATCAGGCGGTTGCCGCCGCGAAGGCCGCCTTCCCGGCCTGGGCCGCGACGCCGATCGCGGAGCGCAAGAAGGCGCTGGGCGCCATCGCCGACATCATCGAGGCCAATGCAGCCGAACTCGCTCGCCTGCTGACGCAGGAACAGGGCAAGCCCATCGGCGATGCGACCGGCGAGGTCTATGGCACGGCGGCGTTCTTCCGCTACTTCACCATGCTCGATCTGCCGGTGAAGGTGATCGATGACAGCGAGAACCGCCGCGTCGAAGCCCATCGCAAGCCGCTCGGCGTCATCGGCGCCATCGTGCCGTGGAACTTCCCGCTGATCCTCATGGCCTTCAAGGTGCCGCCCGCGCTTCTCGCCGGCAACACGCTGGTCGTGAAACCCGCGCCGACGACGCCGCTCGCGACACTCAAGCTTGGCGAGCTCATCAAGGACGCGCTGCCCGCAGGCGTCATCAATTTCATCACCGACGCGAACGATCTCGGCGGCGAACTGACGGCGCATCCCGATGTGCGCAAGATCTCGTTCACGGGTTCCACTGCGACGGGCGCCAAGGTCATGGCGGGCGCGGCGGCGACGCTGAAGCGCATCACGCTCGAACTCGGTGGCAACGACGCGGGCATCGTGCTCGACGACGTGGACCCCAAGACGGCGGCGCCGCAGCTTTTCCAGAGCGCCTTCCAGAACAATGGCCAGGTCTGCATCGCCATGAAGCGGCTCTATGTGCATGAGTCGATCTATGACGAGATGTGCGACGAGCTGGCGAAGATCGCCGACGCCGCCATCGTCGGCAATGGCCTCGAACAGGGCACGCAGCTCGGGCCGCTCCAGAACAGGATGCAGTTCGAGAAGGTGAAGGAACTGCTCGACGACGCGAAGAAGACCGGCAAGGTCATCGCGGGCGGCACGGTTCCCGATCAGGCCGGCTACTTCATCAAACCGACCATCGTGCGCGACATCACCGACGGCGCGCGCCTCGTGGATGAAGAGCAGTTCGGCCCGGTGCTTCCGGTGATCAAATATTCCGACCCGGAAGATGCGGTGGCCCGCGCCAACGCCTCGCCCTATGGCCTTGGCGGCTCGATCTGGTCGACCGATCTCGATCGCGCCTACAAGCTCGCCGAGAAGATGGAGTCCGGCTCCGTCTGGGTGAACAAGCATGCCGAACTTGCGCCGAACATTCCCTTCGGCGGCTCGAAGATGTCCGGCATCGGCACCGAACTCGGCGAAGAAGGCCTCGCGGAGTTCACGCAGTTGAAGATCATCAACATCGCAAGGTGATTTGAATCGTAGGCATCCCGTGCGGCTACCTCATTATGGTGGCCGCACAGGAATCGTCAGTCGGAGGAAAATTGACCACTAGATATTTCGACTATATTGCCAATCGAATTGCAGCGGCAAAACGAAACGCGGATAGTTTGGCTTCGGGCGTTGGGCATCATGGCATTGAAGGGGAAATCCGCGAAATTGCGGCACGTGATTGTGTGGAGCCTTTTCTGACGCAGAGCTATCAATGCGGTACGGGAAAAGTAATTGATTCTACGCAAAATCTTTCCGACCAGATTGACTTGGTTGTCTACCACAGGAAGGTGGCGCCTCCGATTCTGGTCAATCGCGATCTAGGCTTTTTTCCGGTAGAGTGCGTCCGCTACGTTTTTGAGATTAAGGCTACGCTTACGGCGACCGAAGTCAAAGATGCCAATAAGAAGTTCTCATCAGTCAGTAGGCTGATGTCGTTCCCAAAGAAGGATGAGGACGGTACTATTAAAGGTGGTCGCCTTCCCACGACCGTACTCTTTGCTTTCGGTTCGGACATCTCCGGTTCGGAAATAGAGCGATATAGGAAGCATACAGAGGTTGATTTTCCTCCATGCACTGTCCTTTGTGTTCTCGGTAAAGGGTATTGGTTTTATAGCTCCGAAACTAAAAGTTGGCATGGTCAAGAGTGTGGTGTCGACCTGCCCCCCTTTACAGAATTTTGCATGTTCATCACCGGCTTTATGAACACGTTAGCCGCAGAGGAGTCATCGATTCGACCATTCCAACCTGGTGCTTATGT
>DAIEIL010000031.1 GCA_027352645.1 Rhodobiaceae bacterium
CGACCAGCCGCGCCTGAGCGCGTCCGCATATCCCTCAAGAAGCGCGGCGTTGGGTGCGACAAGAGTGACGGGCGGATTTTCCAAGACTTTTGCACCAACATCTTCTGTCAGCCCCGTGCTCGTCCCGGGGTCCAGGGGCCGCATGGTCATGATCCGCCGCCCCTGGATCCCGGCATAAGGCCGGGATGACACCATTGGGTGAACTGCGATCAGTAAACCACCACCGAGCGGATCGACTTTCCTTCATGCATCAGATCGAAGCCCTTGTTGATCTCCTCGAGCTTCAGCTTGTGCGTGATGAGATCGTCGATATTGATCTTGCGGTCCATGTACCAGTCGACGATGCGCGGCACGTCGGTGCGGCCGCGCGCGCCGCCGAAAGCCGAGCCTTTCCAGACGCGTCCGGTGACGAGCTGGAACGGCCGGGTCGAAATCTCCTGGCCCGCGCCCGCGACACCGATGACGGTCGAGACGCCCCAGCCGCGATGGCAGCATTCGAGCGCCTGGCGCATGGTGTTGACGTTGCCGATGCATTCGAAGCTGTAATCGGCGCCGCCGCCCGTCAGCTCGACGAGATGCGCGACAAGGTCGCCCTTCACCTCTTTCGGATTGACGAAATGCGTCATGCCGAACTGGCGGGCGAGGCTTTCGCGCGCCGGATTGATGTCGACGCCGACGATCATGTTGGCGCCCACGAGCTTCGCGCCCTGAATGACGTTGAGGCCGATGCCGCCAAGGCCGAAGACGACGACATTGGCGCCCGCCTCGACCTTCGCCGTGAAGATCACCGCGCCGATGCCCGTCGTCACGCCGCAGCCGATGTAGCAGACCTTGTCGAAGGGCGCGTCCTTGCGGATTTTCGCGACCGCGATTTCGGGCATCACCGTGTAGTTCGCGAAGGTCGAGCAGCCCATGTAGTGCAGCACGGGCTTGCCTTTCCAGGAAAAGCGGCTGGTGCCGTCGGGCATCAGGCCCTTGCCCTGCGTCGCGCGGATCGAGGTGCAGAGATTGGTCTTGTGGCTTGTGCAGCTCTTGCACTCGCGGCATTCGGGCGTGTAGAGCGGGATCACATGATCGCCGACGGCGAGCGATTTGACGCCCGGCCCGACTTCGACGACAACGCCCGCGCCTTCGTGCCCGAGGATCGCCGGGAACAGTCCTTCGGGATCCGCGCCCGACAGCGTGAAGGCGTCGGTGTGGCAGATGCCCGTGGCCTTCACCTCGATCAGCACTTCCCCGGCCTTCGGGCCTTCGAGCTGCACCGTCTCGATTTCGAGCGGCTTTCCCGCCTCGAACGCCACCGCCGCGCGCACGTCCATCTTCAATTCCCCGTGTGAATTCGTGAGTGGCGCATCATGCCGCCGGGCAGCGCCGGCCTCAAGCGCTATCGCTTCATCGCCTCGATGAAGAAGGCGACGGCTTCGAGATGGGCGGCCCCGGTCGCTTGGGGATTGTGACGCATGATGACGCGCCCGCCCTTGCCCTGATTGCCGAAGGGATCGACGACCTCGACATCGACGCCCGGCATGTCGAAACCGTGATGCGCGTTCTCCATCACCCGGATGCGAACCCTCGCGCGGTCGGCATCGCTCAATCCGGCGACGAGCTTGCGCGACACATCGGGGTCGTTGTCATACTGGTCGAGCGCGCCGGTCACGAGGAG
>DAIEIL010000058.1 GCA_027352645.1 Rhodobiaceae bacterium
AAGAAGCCCGCCGCGAAAAAAGCATCCAAGAAGGCCGATCCCGCGAAGTCAAAAGCCGCCATCCATCTCGCGCTCGTTCTCAAGAGCCTCGATGAGGACAAGGCTTCCGATATCGTGTCCATCGACCTCGCCGGGAAGACACCCATTGCCGACTACATGGTCGTGGCAAGCGGCACATCGCAGCGCCACGTCGCTGCCGTGGCCGAACATCTCATTCGCCGCCTGAAGGAAGCCGGCTATGGCGCGGCACATGTCGAAGGCTTGCGACAGGGCGACTGGGTGCTGATCGACAGCGGCGACGTGTTGATCCACATCTTCCGTCCCGAGGTGCGCGACTTCTACAAGCTGGAAAAAATGTGGTCGGCCAATATTCCGGCCGAGCAAGCCGCCGTCTGACGACGACCATCTTTCCGGCGCCTCACGCGACAGGGCACAGCGGCAAGCCGCTGTGCCGCTTGCGTCCCCGATGAAAGGCCCATCATGCGCATCGACATCTGCGCCGTCGGCAGGCTTCGCGCCGGCCCCGAGAAAGAGCTTCTCGACGACTATGTCTCGCGCACCGAAGCCACAGGCCGCAGCATCGGCATAACCGCCCTCAACCTGAAAGAGGTTGAAGAAAAACGTCGCCTCGACGCAGCGCCTCTCAAAGACGCCGAAGCGGCACTGTTGCGCGCGGCGCTGCCGCGCGGCGCGCTTCTGGTGGCGCTCGACGAACGTGGCCGCGCCGAGCCAAGTGAAGCCTTCGCGAAACGACTTGGCCGCTGGCGGGACGAGGGGCACTCCGACGTCGCCTTCATCATCGGCGGCGCGGCGGGCCTCGCACCCGCCCTGCGCGAGGAGGCGGCCCATGTCCTCGCCTTCGGGCCCATGACCTGGCCGCACATGCTCGTCCGCGTGATGCTGGCCGAGCAAATCTACCGCGCCGTGACGATCCTTGCCGGGCACCCCTATCACCGCGCATGACCGCCGGGCCGGGATGCCCGCGTAACGACCAATATGGGCATGATGGTGCATCGTGGTCGTGGACAGGATTCACGCCTTGGAATAGTTTCATTCTTACTGCGTGGCGAATATGCAGGCATTGAGTCGGGGCTGATTAATTCAGAAATTATGAGCGGATTTGTCGGCGTCAGACCCTTGGTCCTCGTCCTTCTGGACGGCTGGGGCATTCGCGCGGAGCGCGAGGGAAATGCGCTCGCGATGGCGCGTACGCCGATCTACGACCGCCTGGCCGCCACTTCCGCGCAAACGCTCCTGTCAGCATCGGGCGAGGATGTGGGCCTTGCACCCGGAAAGCCCGGCAACGCAAAGGCGGGCTATCTGACGCTTGGCGCAGGCCGTCCGGTGGAGCAATCGATCCTTCGCGTCAACCGCGCCATTCAGCAGGATGACGCCCGCGCCATCAGCACCAACCCGGCGTTTACCAGACTCATTCAGCGCGCAAGGTCGCGCGGCGGCGCTATCCACCTGGTCGGCATGGTGTCGCCGGGCGGCATCGCCGGACATCAGCACCATCTCGCCGTGCTTGCGGCGCTGCTCAGCCATGAAGGCATGCAGGTGTGGGTCCATGCGGTCATGGACGGACAGGACGCGGCGCGGCAGGGCGGTGTCGATTACCTCGCCGAATTTTTCGACGACATATCGGGCGCCGAACATGCGAGCCTCGGAACCATCATGGGCCGCGCCTATGCCTTCGACGAGCCGAGCGAGGGCGACCTCCTGAAATCGGCGCTGAAGGCCATTCTCACCGCCGAGGCGCCGCGCACGGAATATCCGGCCGCCTATCTCAACGACGCCTACAAGAAGGGGCTCGCCGACGATCGCGTCCCGCCCGCCGTCTCCGCCAAATACCGGGGCATCCGACAGGACGACGCGGTTCTGCTCGTCAATTTGCAGCCCGATCTCGGGCGCAGGCTCATCGAAGCCATGCTTGACGGGCCAGCCGCCGGCCTTCTCTCCGGCATCGCCTCGCTCTACGAAATCGAAGGTCGCGCAAGACCGCATGTCGAACCGTTTTTTGCGCAAGCTCCCATCGCCCCCACGCTCGGCGAAACCATCGCGCGGGCCGGTCGCTCGCAACTCCTGCTGACGGAAACCATCGCGGAGACGAACCTCTCGCTCTTCCTGCGCGGGGGCGTCAGCGAAATCCATGATGGCGAGACGATCGGCGTCGCCGAAAGTCCGCCCTTCGCCAAGCTCGAAAAGCGCCCGGATCTCGCCTCCGCCGATCTCGTCGCCGAAGCCATCGACGCCGTGCGCAAGAGCGACCGCGATTTCATAGCGCTGCATATGCCGAACGTGGCCATCCTCGGCCGCACGGGAAATCTGCGCGCCACGGTGGAAGCCGCCGAGGCCATAGACAAGCATCTGGGCAGGCTCGCGGCGCAGGTCGAAAAGCGCGGCGCGGTGATGGTCGTTACCAGCGCATTCGGCAAGGGCGAGGTGATGGTGGATCAGGCGACCGGCGCGCCCTGGCGCGGCCCCACATCCTCGCGTACGCCGTTCATCCTGAACGGCACGGAGAAAAACTCCACGCTGCGCCCCGGCACGCTGGCCGACGTTGCCCCGACCCTGCTCGGCCTGATGGGCCTCGAGGTGCCTACGGGCATGACGGGACTCTCGCTCCTTGCCGGCGCGGAACAGGCTGCCCGTGTCACGGCCTGAGCGCATAGCCCCGCTCGCGCTGGCGGGCTTACTGATGATCTCCGCGCCGTGGCCCGCCCCTGCGCGGGCCGAGGTGGCAGACCCGTCGACGCTCGAAAGCCTGAAGCACGAGCTCGACACCAGCGTCGAGCGCAAGAAGGCACTCGACGCGCAATCGGAAGACGCGCGCAAGGAAATCGCTGATATACGCAGCCGCCTCATCGAGACGGCGGCGAATGTGCAGGCGCGCGAGAAGGACGTTTCCGCCTCCGAGGACCGGCTGGTAGCGCTGAAAGCCGCGGAGGCGGATCTGCTTCTCCGGCTCGAACATCGTCGCGGCGAGATGGCGGACCTGCTCGCGGCGCTCACTCGCGTCGACCGCCACCCGCCGCCCGCCCTCGCCGTGCGCCCCGACGACGCGCTGGGCGCGATCCGCAGCGCAATCCTGCTCGGCTCCGCCGTCCCGGAACTCCGCGCCGAAGCGTTGGCGCTGAAGGCGAAGCTCGACGAACTGACCCGGCTCCGGGCCGCCATCATGGCCGAGCGGAAGACCCTCGCCGACGCCCAGGCATCGCTCGAACGCGACAGGGCGAGGCTTGAAACCCTGCTGAACAAGAAGGTCGCCCGCCAGCAAAAGCTGGTCGAGGCGGCCGAAACCGAACAGAGCCGGGCCGAGCGCCTGTCCCGGCAGGCAACCGACCTCACCGACCTGATCGGCCGTCTGGAAGCAACCGCCGCCCAGCGCATCCCCCTCCCCCGCCCGGACCCCGCCCGGATGAAGCCCGTCGAAGCGCCTGAACCGGCGGTGGCGGCCAGAGAGGAGCCCGCCCCACAGGCTCAGGCCCAAATGCAGGGCCAAGTGCAGTCGCAGACCGAGCAGGTAGCCGCCCTGAGCCCCCCGCGCAGCGGGACATCATCGCCTTCATCACGCCTTTTTTCGGAGGCAAAAGGACTTGTTCGCCTGCCGGTAACGGGCCCCGTGCTAAGAGAATTCGGTGCGCCCAACGGTCTCGGCGGGCGGATGCAGGGTCTCCAGATCGCGGCCCGGCCCGAGGCGCAGATTGTGGCGCCTTTCGACGGCAAGATCGTCTTCGCGGGCCCCTTTCGCGCCTATGGGCAACTCTTGATAATATCGGTAGGCGAGGGCTACCATGTGTTGTTGGCGGGCATGAGCAGAATCAACGGAACAGCGGGCCAGACCGTTCTTGCCGGGGAGCCCGTCGGCACTATGGGCCCGTCTCCCTCACCAGACAGTTTGGCTGAAGACAACGGGGCGGCCGAACGGGGCGGCGGCTCCAACCGGGATGCGAAAGCCGGTCAAAGGCCGGTGCTTTACATCGAGTTCCGGAAAGATGGCGACCCGATCAATCCCCGCCCGTGGCTGATGATGAGTGACAAGAAGGCTCGTGGATAAATGAACAAGTCAGTGATCGGCGGTTTTGCGATTGGCACGATCGTCTCGGCCCTCACCGTATTCGCGTTGCAGCCGGGCAACCTCAACAGCATCGCCGAGGCGGCGGACAGCGATACCTATCGCCAGCTCAATCTTTTCGGTGACGTGTTCGAACGCGTCCGCGCCGACTATGTCGAGCCGACGGACGACTCGAAGCTGATCGAATCCGCAATCAACGGCATGCTGACCTCGCTCGACCCGCATTCGAGCTACATGAACCCGAAGAGCTTCCGCGACATGCAGGTGCAGACGCGCGGCGAGTTCGGCGGCCTCGGCATCGAGGTCACCATGGAGAATGGCGTCGTGAAGGTCGTGACGCCGATCGACGAAACGCCCGCGAGCCGCGCCGGCCTTCGTCCCAACGATTACATCACCCATATCGACGGCAAGCCGATCCTCGGCATGACGCTGAGCGACGCCGTCGACAAGATGCGTGGGCCGGTCAATACCGCCATCACGTTGACGGTCGTGCGCAAGGGCGCCGACGAACCGTTCGACGTAAAGCTCACCCGCGACATCATCACCATCAAGTCGGTGAAGTACCACCGCGAGGGCGATATCGCCTATGTGCGCATCACCTCGTTCAACGAACAGACAGGCGAGTTGCTGGAAGAGGCGATCCAGACTCTGAAGAAGCAGATCGGGCCGGCAAAGGTGAAGGGCTATGTCCTCGACCTGCGCAACAACCCGGGCGGCCTTCTTGAACAGGCGATCGCGGTCAGCAGCGATTTCATCAGCGAAGGCGAGATCGTCTCGACGCGCGGGCGCCATTCTGAAGACACGCAGCGCTACAATGCGCGTGGCGGCGACCTGACTGGCGGAAAGCCCGTGATCGTGCTCATCAATGGCGGCTCGGCCTCGGCATCCGAAATCGTTGCGGGCGCGCTGCAGGATCACCGTCGCGCGACGATCCTCGGAACACGTTCCTTCGGCAAGGGTTCGGTGCAGACCATCATTCCGCTCGGCTCGGACGGCGCGCTGCGCCTGACGACGGCGCGCTACTTCACGCCGTCGGGCCATTCGATCCAGGGCAAGGGCATCGAGCCGGAAATTCAGGTCGAGCAGAATACCGATCCGAAGCTCAAGAAGCGCACGCTCGTCACCGGCGAAGCGGAGCTTCCCGGACACCTCGCCGCCGAAGACGGTGCCAAGGAAATCGCTGGCTCGGATTCTTTCGTGCCGACCGACAGGAAAGACGACAAGCAGCTTCTCTATGCGCTCGACCTGCTGAATGGCGTTCGCAAGGATGCCGCTTTCAAGAGTGCGTCCTCGGTAAGCGCGAACTGACGGGACGCGAGCCGGGCGATCAGGGCAGCAAGGGGGCGAAGGCGTGATGGCGTCGGCTGAGACACGGCTTGGGCAGGCCATGCAGCAGGACATCCGCAATGTCGCGTGACCCGCTGTCTGACATGAATGCGGACGAGGCGCGGCGTCCGGGGTTGCTTGCCATTGCGACGCTCATTGTCGTGCTTGCCTTTGGCGGCACGCTTGGCTGGCTGCTCCTTTCCGACCACCGGCTGCAGGCGAGCCAGTGGTGCGCCTTGCCGTCGCGCCGGAAGCCGCACCGGCAACGCCCGCCGAGCTCCGTCCCGGCAATCCGGACGAAGAGCCGACCACTCCCAAACCCGCGACGACGCTCCCTGACACCGACCAGCCGAGCCCCGACGAGCAGGCCCTTCTGGATGCTGCCAAACGCGTCGAGCAAGGCGACGAGGCCACTCCGGCCGATAGGGTCAGGATCGTGGGCGCTGAATCGACGAGCGATGACAGTGTACCGGCGGCCGATGCCGTAGGACCGCTGCGGCGCGCGCCGGACCAGGCCCTGATCGCCAATAGTGCGCAAGGCCCGCTCCCCGTCATAGCCAAGGACGGCCGCCTGGCCTGGAAGGTTTATGCGCGCCCGCTGCCCAAGGGTCTGCCCGAGGGGCCCCGCGTCGCCATCGTGGTCAGCGGCATGGGCATCAGCGAGAGCGCGACGGCCCATGCGATCGAGGCACTGCCGCCTGAGGTGACCCTCTCCTTCGCGCCTTATGGCGCCAGGCTGCAGGACTGGATCGACAAGGCTCGCGCGGCGGGCCACGAAGTTCTGCTTGAGCTGCCGATGGAGCCCTTCGGCTATCCGCAGAACGATCCGGGCCCCTATACGCTTCTCACCAATCTGCAGGCGCCCGAAAATATGTCGCGCCTCGAATGGCAGATGAGCCGCTTTACCGGCTATGCGGGCGTCATGAACTATCAGGGTGCGCGCTTCACGAGCACCGCGACCGCTCTGTCGCCCATCCTCGCGGCCCTCAAGGGCCGCGGCCTTATGTATGTCGACAATGGCACCTCGCAGCGCAGCCTCGCGCCGAAGCTCGGCGGCGAAATCGGCCTGCCGATTGCTCAAGCCACGCGCATGGTCGATCCGGTGCAGAACCCGGACGTCATCAAGCAGTCTCTTTCCATGCTCGAGGACGGTGCGAAGCAGTCGGGTCTCGCGGTCGGCGTCGCATCCGCCTTCCCCGTCACCGTCGATGAGGTGGCGCGTTGGGCGGCAGGCCTGAAGAACAATGGCGTTGTGCTGGTCCCCGTGACGGCGACAGTCGTCACCCCCAAGTGACGGGAGCGAGAGTGACATGGTGAAGCGCGACGAGCGAAAGACCGTCGATCCCGAGAGCCTCCCCTATCGGCCTTGCGTCGGCATCATGCTCATCAACAAGGATGGCCTCGTCTGGGCGGGCAACCGTATCCAGGAAGTCGATACCGGCTCGCCCCTCACCTGGCAGATGCCGCAGGGTGGCGTCGATCAGGGCGAGGAGCCGCGCGCCGCGGCCTTGCGCGAGTTGAAGGAAGAGACCGGCGTCGACAATGCCGAGATCATCGGCGAGACCTCCGACTGGCTCACCTATGACCTGCCGCCGCATCTCGTCGGCCACGCGCTCAAGGGCAAGTATCGCGGCCAGAAGCAGAAATGGTATGCGATGCGCTATCTGGGACGCGATGAGGATTTCGATCTCACCGCCGACGCGCATCAGGAGTTCAGCGAATGGGCCTGGGTGCCGGTCAGCGAACTCGTGGAGCTGATCGTTCCCTTCAAGCGCGGCGTCTATGAACAGATCGTCCGCGAACTCGGGCCGCTCGCGAAGCCGCTCTAACTCCCCGCCCTCCATTCGCCGAGCGTCGCGGAGATTTTCTCGGAAAGCGGCAGAACCTTCTGCCTGAAGGCGTAGTCGGCATAATCCCAGCGCGACGTGCGCTTCAGCGCGAGAATCTGCTGCAGCTGTTTGTCGGTAGATTGAATCAGCGCCGACAGGCGATCATATTTCGCCTGATCGCCCGGTCTCGCCTTGACGCGCAGTCCGGCAAGAACGCTGCCCGAATTCTGGAAAGACTCGTAGGCCGCCTCGACCTCGATCGGCATCGTCGTCGCCCGCGACCGAAGATAGAGCGCGAGCCCCGCCCGCATGGTCCGCACATCGCCGCGCAGCCGCGCCAGCGCATCGACGCTCGATGCGCTATCCGGCCAGTTCGACGTCATGACCGATTGCAGCATCACATCGCACAGCCTGACCGCCTCATCGAAGGCGGGGGCAACCTCTTCATCATAGAGCCTCAATCCGGGAAGCCGGTTGGGCGTGCCGACAATGCTCGCCAGGACCCGTTCTTCCGCGAGAAGCTCCTCGGAGGTTCTGCGAAACTCCGTCAACTGAAGAAGCTGGCGGCCATCCGTCCAGCCTTGTGAGTTCTTGATGATGGCATTTTGAGACGCCTCGAAGAGATCAACATTGCGCTGCCACTCCGTCCTGAAGCCCTCGCTGCCGGTGAGAATATATCCGCGCAAGGCAATGAGGGCCGCCTCGTTCGCCGCCGCATTGTCGGACAGCAGCGCATCGCGGCTGCGCGACGCAAAAAGCCTTGCAAGACCGCCTTCCTGATCGACGTCGACAGCAGCAGCGTTCTGCGCCGACGCGCCGCC
>DAIEIL010000059.1 GCA_027352645.1 Rhodobiaceae bacterium
AAGGTCGTCTGCCTCCATGGCGATGGCGGCGCGATGTACACGTTGCAGGCACTCTGGACGCAGGCGCGCGAGAAGCTCGACGTCGTGAACGTCATCTTCGCCAATCGGTCTTATGCGATCCTGAACATCGAACTTGCCCGCGTCGGTGCCGGCAATCCGGGCCCCAAGGCGCTTTCCATGCTCGACCTGCACAACCCGGAACTGAACTGGGTGCATCTGGCGCAAGGCATGGGCGTCGAGGCGACGCGCGTCGAGACGGCGGAAGAATTCGCCGACGCCTATGCGAGCGCGATCAGGGCCAAGGGCCCGCGCCTCATCGAAGTGATGATCTGAGGGTCGTGCGCCGGGGCTAGTTCATCACGCGGTTGAGCGTGAACTCGCCCTGACGGACGCGGTCGGGCAGGCCGGCGGCCATTTCGGCGACGGCTTCCTCGCCATAGGCCTCTACCATGTCGGAGAGCGCGGCGAAAATCGCGGTCGTGGCGAGGATATCGGCGGAAACGCCTTCGGCCAGAGCTTCGTCCCAGGCATCCAGAATGTTCTGAAGCGCCATACGGCGCTGTTCGCTCTCATTCGGGGCTGAAGGGTCTAGGCCTTCATCGTCGATCGAGCTGAACCAGGAATCACCGGAAGAATCTTCGGCCATCACGCCCTCTGCTTGCGCCCCCGAGGAGGGGGCAAGGGCGGCGCAGCGATGGAGAACGTCCCCATCAGGCACCCAAACCGCCCATATTTGGTTCTTGTAGCATATTTTGGGGGAGAGTCGCCTGTGTCGTGAAAGAGAGGTTAACGGCCGTGATGCATCGGCCACAGGTCCCCTGCGGGCCGGTGCGCTACGGTTCGTTCATTCCAGGCGGGAAACGGGGCAGGCCCCCGAAACAGCGCGTCCCGCCCTTTGGGGGCGGGACGCGATTCCGGCGAAAGCGGCGGCGATCAGAAGATCGAATAGGCGCCGTCGATAACGAAAGTGTCGCCCGAATGATAGGACGAGGCGTTCGAGGTGAGGTAGACCGCGACGCCGCCGAAATCTTCCGGTTCGCCCCAGCGGCGGGCGGGCACGCGCGGGATCACTTTTTCAGCGAATGCGCTGTTGGCCTGTGCGCCCGCCGTCATGTCGGTGGCGATCCAGCCCGGCAGGATCGCATTGGCGCGGATACCGTAACGCGCGAATTCGACGGCGCAGGATTTGATCATCGAGATCACGGCGCCCTTGGTGGCCGCATAGGCCTGATTGCGCGCGGCGCCCTCGATGGCCGCGAGGCTCGCAACGCCGATGAGCGAGCCGCCTGTGTCGCCGGTCTTGGCGCGCTCGACCATGTGGCGCGAGGCTTCGCGCAGCGTCCAGAACACGCCGTCGAGATTGACGGCCAGCGTCTTGCGGTAGATCTCGGTCGTCATGCCGATGAAGGAGGGCGCGCCGAAGCCGACGCCCGCATTGGCGAAGACGCTGTCGATGCGGCCGAGTTCGGCAACCGTCGCGTCGATGCCGTCGATGACTTCCTGTTCCTTGGAGACGTCCACTTTACGCGCATAAACCTTGCCACCATGCGCCTTCAGCTTCTCGACGGCCTTGGCCGTCTTTTCTTCATTGGTGCCCCAGATGGCGACCGCGCCGCCGGCCTGGGCGATGGCGTCGGCCATGCCGAGGCCGATGCCGCCATTGCCGCCGGTGACCAGCGCGACCTTGCCCGTGAGATCGAAGGGTTTGTAAGCCATGAGTCTCTCCCTGTTTTGAATTCTTGTGGGGCTTTTATGCCCTCTTGGACGCCCGCGCTCAATGCGTTCCGGGCGCGAGGCCGGGTTGCGCAGGGGCGGCAGCCTTTTCCGGCGCCTCTTCCCTCAGCTCCGAACAGACGAAACGGGGTTGATAGCTCAGATGTTCGGGGTCCGGCGGGATCATGCAGGAAAAGATCGACGCACCCTTTTGCAGCACCAGCGCCGTGCCCAGATTGCCACGGATCTCGTAGCCGTCCTTTGCAAGCTCGCTGAGCGACCGCGCGGTCACCACGAACGGGCCGGAGCGCGTGCCCAGGGCATAGGGCTCTCCCGCGAAAACCGGGTTGCCTGCAAAAAGCGACGTGGCGAGAAAAAAGGCGGCGGGCGCCGCGAAGCGGAAAAGCATGATGGATCCTGATGGGTCCGAAACTGAAGGGCGTTCATTCGCCCGGGCCTGCGAGTCTAGCCCAAGGCGCGTCGTGCGTCAGCCCGCGCAGCGCCCGCACAGGCCCGCAATCTCGACCACCTTGCGTTCGACGGTGAACCGCGCGCGCTTTGCCGCGGCGTCGAGCGCCTGATCGAGCTTCGGGTCCACGATTTCCTCTGCCGTGCCGCAAGCCCGGCAAATGAGAAACTGGCTCGTGTGGGCCACGCCCGCCTCGCCGCAGCCGAGATAGGCATTGAGCGACTCGATCTTGTGAATGAGCCCTTCGGCGATGAGGAAGTCGAGCGCGCGATAGACCGTCGGAGGCCGCGCGGCCTTGTGGGTGCGGGCAAGCTCGTCCAGCACCTGATAGGCACCGACCGGCTTGTGCGAGCGCCAGACGATCTGCAGCACTTTCTCGCGAAGGGGCGTGAGCTGCACGGCGCGCTCGTCGCAGAGCGTCCGCGCCCGCGCAATCGCCGTGTCGATGCAGGCGTCGTGGTCATGCGGTTTTTCGCCAGCCCGGCGCGGGCCAGCTTGCTGTGCGCTCTTGCGAGGTTCGGCCATGGGCGAATGATACAATATAACTTTGGGCCTTGTCGCCCTCCCGTTAAGCTCGGCCCATGTGCGGACGTTACACCATCACCACTCCGCCGCAGGCGATGCGGGATCTCTTTGCCTTCGCGGAACATCCGAATTTTCCAGCGCGCTACAATGTGGCGCCGACGCAGCCCGTGCCCGTCATCCGCGTCGAAAGCGGCGCGCGGCACTTCGCGCTGGTGCGCTGGGGCCTTGTGCCCTCATGGGCGAAGGAAGAGCCGCAGTCGCTTCTCATCAATGCGCGGGCGGAGACCATCGCGGAGAAGCCCTCCTTTCGCGGCGCTTTCCGGCACCGTCGCTGCCTGATGCCGGCGGACGGCTTCTATGAATGGCAGGCAAAGGGAAGGGGGCCGAAGCAGCCCTATTATATCCGCCGCCGCGACGGCGCGCCCTTTGCCATGGCGGCGATCTGGGACAACTGGATGTCATCGAACGGCAGCGAGCTTGATAGCTGCGCGGTGGTGACGACCGACGCGAACGCGACGCTTGCGCCGATCCACAATCGCATGCCCGTCATTCTCGATGAAAAGGACTGGGGCCTCTGGCTCGATCCGGCGGCGACGCCCAGGGAACTTGCGGCGCTGATGCGTCCTGCACTCGACGATCTCCTCGAAGCGATCCCGGTGAGCGCCGCCGTCAATAGTGTCGCCAACGATCGGCCGGGATTGATTATCGAGACGCATGTGACGCTGCCCGACCCCATGCCCGAGAAGAAGAAAAGGAAGCCTGCGGACGATCGGCAGAGCAACCTGTTCTGATCACCGCGGCGCATGCGGATCGATATGCGGCATGGGCTGTAGCCGCTTCGATAGCGGAACCGTTTCGTCTTCGCTGTAGCCGAGCGATTTGTAGAAGTCGATGACGGCAAGGTTCGACTTGCGGACCAGCAGGTTGAGTTTCCAGACGCCGCGCTCCACGAGCCAGGCTTCGGCGGCCTCCATGATGAGGCGGCCGTAACCCTCGCCGCGATGCTCCGGGTCTGCCGAGACGTAGTAGACGCCGCCTCTGTGGCCGTCATGGCCGACAATGACCGCAGCAAGGAGTTGTCCTCCGCATTCCGCGACCAGCACGTCCGAATTCGGCCCCCGGCGGGCGAAGGCTATATCGGTCGGAGCGTCGTTCCAGGGGCGGGTAAGGCCGCAGGCGCCCCATAGAAGGACAAGGGCGGGCACATCGCCGTCGCGGGCGGGGCGGACGGTCGTGCCGGGCTTTGATTCGAGACGGGAGGGCGGTGCGGTGTCGTTCATGGAGCTTCCCCGGAAGAGGCGAGAAAGCGCAAGAGCCTAGCATATATCGTCATTTCGGCGAGGCTGATTTCCACATATGGGGTGAGGTCTTAAGTCATTCGCGTGAAATGCCCATGTGCCTGTATAGTGGGTATTCGCCGCGGTCCCCGGGAACAAGATGCTATCTGACATAGTCATTCTGCTCGTGATGATCCTTCTCAACGGGTACTTTTCGCTCTCAGAGATGGCGATTGTCTCCGCGCGCCGTCAGCGGCTCCAGGCGCTGTTGTCCGCGCGCAAGCGCACCGACGGGAACACGGCGGGCTATGAGGCCGCGCTGGCCCTTCATGCGGAACCAGGACGTTTTCTCTCCGCCCAGCAGATCGGCATCACGCTGGTCGGCGTTTTCAGCGGCGCCTTCGGTGGCGCGACCCTTTCAGAGCCCATTGCCAAGGTCATCGCACCGCTTCCCTTCATCGGCGCCTACGCTGAATCGATGAGCCTCGCGGCGGTCGTCATCGTCATCACCTATCTCTCGCTCATTCTCGGCGAACTGGTGCCGAAGCGTCTCGCGCTCGCCAATCCCGAAGCCATCGCCGGTACCATCGCCCGACCCATGACGACGCTGTCGCGCATTCTCAGCCCGGCGGTCGATCTGCTTTCCTGGTCGACGGAAACAGTGCTGAAGCTCTATGGCATCACCGGTCAGCAGGTGCCGCGGGTTACGGAAGAAGAGATCAAGCATCTGGTCGAGGAGGGCGCGGCCGCGGGCGCCATCGACGGCGTCGAGCGCGACATCGTCAATCGCGTCTTCCGCCTCGGCGACACGCGCGTCACCGAGATCATGACGCCGCGCCTGCAAATGGTCTGGCTCGACACCGGCTTCTCGGTTGAGGAGAACCTGGCGCTCATCCGCTCCGAGCAGAAGATGCGCTACCCGATCCGCCGCGGCGCGAGCGGAGGGCCCATCGGCATGATCCGGCTCGAAGACATCTTCATGACGCCGAAGACGAATGAGGAAATGCTCC
>DAIEIL010000062.1 GCA_027352645.1 Rhodobiaceae bacterium
GGCGGCGCTTGCGCGGCTCGCCTCTATCTGTGCGAGCTCCGGCGCACGCAGGCCCTTGAGCAGGTTCTGATATGTGGAACGCGCTTCCGCGAGTTGCGCCGCAGCCTGAGCCTGGGCGGCGACTTCCGCCGTCTGTTCGAGCTGGAAGAGCAGGGCGCCTTCCGCCACCCTGTCTCCGCGTTTCACGGGAATGGCGTCGATGAGACCGCCATCTATGGGACCGACGCGGACATATTCGCCTTCGGCATAGCCTTGATAGGTGCCTTCCTTCCGCCCGTCGCAGGCGGCGACGAGCAGCAGGGCGGCGGTCATGGTGATGAGTATGCCTGGGCGGCTCATGCGCGGTGCTCCTTGTCCGCGGCCAGACCGCGCAGAATGAACTCGAAATGGCTGGCGAGAAATTTGCCGGGATTTGTCTCCGGCAGGGGGCCGAAGATTTCCTGCGCCAGCGCATTCATGATGATGGGGAAGATGACGCTCTGTGCGGTGGCGATCGGGTCGCAGGGGCGGAACTCGCCGCGTCCGATCCCGCGCTCGATGATGCGCGCCATATTTCTGAGGCCGCGAAAGGCGACTTCATCGCGGTAGAAGGCAGCGATGTCGGGGAAGTTGCCGGCTTCCGACATTACGACCTTCATCAGTGCCCGAATTTCTGGAACTGCCGCGACGTCGCCAAGATTGCGGAAAAGGCCGGTCAGCAGATCGACGGTCGACCCCTCGAAACCGTCGATGAACCCTTCTGCGGCGCCGATGCGCGCGCCCGCAATGTCGCGCACGATTGCCTTGAAGAGTTCGGCCTTGCTGTCGAAGTAGAGATAGATGGTCGCCTTGCTGACGCCGGCGGCCTCGGCCACGTCTTCCAGCCGCGTCGCCGCGAATCCGCGCCCTGAAAAGAGCTTCAGCCCCGCAGCCATGATTTCGGCAGGGCGGGCCTCCTTGCGTCGCAGGCGTCTCGGCTGGGTCTGGGGCATCTTTGCGAACTAATTAATAACTGACCAGTCAGTTATTAATACAAATAGCGCCCATCTGCAAGGCGAATGGGGCCTAATCCTGATCGGGGAGGTCAGGCATGCCGGAACCGGATTCGGCTGGGATATCGCGGCGATTGCCCTCGTGGAGGCGGGCCTGGCGTTCCTGCTCGCGTTTCGCGAGCTTCTTTTCGGCCCCGCTGCGGCCGAAACGCACTCGGTTGGCCGTGGCGCGCGCCTCTTTTTCTGCGCGCTCCCGGCGTTTCCTGTCGTCTTTGGAGCTTTTTCGCAGCTTGGAGAAATCGACTATATTTCCGCCGTCCGAAACCATATTTTGCCCGTAAATGAGCGGCAGCCTGCCGCATGCCGTTCGTCCTGGGATGCTTCTTGCAAGCTTAGGCGAAAGAGCGTCGGTCTGAAACAACCGACCGCTCGCCGGTACGATCATCCTTGATGAAGTTCGGAGACAGTTTTGAACTCGGTTCTGTCCTATATTGCGGGGCTCGTCATTCTGCTGCTGATCGCGGCACTTGTCGGCCCAACCTTTGTCGACTGGAACCAGTTCCGCAACCAGATCGAGGCTCAGGGAACGAAGCTTACAGGGCGCGAGCTCAAGATCGGCGGCGATATCAGCTTCGTCGTTCTGCCGGCACCTCATCTGACGATCAACGACGTCTCACTGTCGAACCTCAAAGGCGGCGCAAGCCCCGATTTTCTTCGCTTCGGCCAGATTGATGCGGAGGTCGCGCTGGCGCCGCTGCTCAGCGGCGAAGTCACGGTGTCGAGCGTCACCGTGGCGCGACCTCAGCTCCATCTCGAAGTCATGGGCGACGGCCGCAGCA
>DAIEIL010000066.1 GCA_027352645.1 Rhodobiaceae bacterium
ACAAGCCTTCGAGATAATCCCGCACATCGAGCGTCCGGGCTTCGACGACATCGCGATTTCGCGCCGCGAGGAAGGTCGCGAAATCCTTCAGATCTCTCGCGTAAGCGTCGAGCGTATTGCGCGCAGCGCCTCGCTCGGCACTCAGCATTTCAAGGAAGGCGTCGATGTGATGCCTTCCGCCTTTTTCGGTCGCGATAGGGTCGTGGGACATGAAACTTACCCGGGTGCGGCATGACTGCGTCCCATTAGAGCTTCGGTGGCGAGACGCCGGGCTTCGGCACCGAGATTGACTGCTCTGAGACTTGAAACGGCTTGCGCAGTCACTTGCGGAACTGCGCCATCCGGCCCCCCAGGCCCGATACTCACGAGAGAAAGCAACACAACTTCGCCAACGGCATTCTTGCGGCTGGCATTCTGCAACTGGTTCATCAGATCGGTCGGCGCCGCAGTTGCCGCGGCGGAGATGATGTCTTGCGGCACGGGATAGCCCAATGCCTGCAACAAAAGGGCTTCCTTGGCCGCGAACATGCGCGTGGCCGACACACCCGAACGCAGATCGGCGCGGAGATCGGCCGCAATCTGCTCACCATTGCCACCCGGACCCTGCGGGTCGCTGATACGCATCAGCGCGCCAAGCTCGCGCGCGTCGCGCCCGATACCCTGACCTTGTGGTGCGACAAGAGCGTACCACTGAGCGGCATGGGCCTGATCGCCAACCAGCAGGAAGGCGCGCACGGCGGATGGCGCAAGAGTGCGCAGTGTCGAGGACGGCGTCAACTGTGTAAGAACGGGCAACAGAACTTCGACCGTCGAGAGATAGAGCCCGGCGCTCTCGCCGGTCGAAAGCATGAGCTTGATGAGTTCCGCGCGATCGGTCGGCAGAACCTCGGCATTGATCGCCTGATAGAGCAGTGCGCGACGGAACGCGGGCTCGGGCGGGAAGGTCGCGGCCTTCAACCCGTCGAAATCGACCTGCGTGAAAGGCTGAAGATTGTAAAGTTTCGCAAGCTCGTCCGCCTCGATAAGGCCGAGCATGGCGGCGCGTTCGCCGGCCAGTATCCGCGTTTCGGGGGGCAGGCTCTCGTCCCGCGCCAGCGTCTGCACAACGGGCACGGTCGCGATCGCGCCGGCATTCTTCGGCAATTCACGATGTGCGAGGCGGTAGAGCGCGACATCGAGAATATCGAGCTGCTTGGGATCGTCGGCCTTGAGCTTCAGCCCGTCCGTCGCTTCCGCGACGAGCGAATAGAACATCGGATCGTCGAGCCCTTCCTCGCGCGCGAGATCGAGCGTGAGATTGGCCTCGGTCTTCTTGCCCGCAAGCACCTGACAGAAGGCTGAAAGCTTGAGGCTGAAAGCCGCTGTCGCATCATGGGCGGGATCGGTGCCCGTGGGAATATCGGCAAGCGCGGCGCAGGCTTCGTCATGCGCGCCTGCGGCAAGCGCCGCGCGGGCGCGGGCGAGCGCCACGGCGGGCGATTTGTCCGCCTGAGCGGTCTTGGCCAGTTCGACCGCGAGATCGGCATGGCCCGCCAGCGTCAACCGCTCCAGCCGGATCGCGAGAAGCGAGGCGCCGCCCTGCGTACCCTCCGGCGGCTGCGCGGTCGTCAGCAAAAGGCGGCGCGCCAGATCGTTCATCGCGGGCGAACCCGTCACCACGGGCATTTGCGCGAGGTAGCGCTCAACCTCGCTGCGCGTCGCACCGCGCCACATATCCGCGCCGAGCCCGCCATTCTTCTCGTCGAGCAGTCCTGCCGCAGAGGCGTCGACGCCTCCCAGCGTGGAAACGGTGATGCCCGAGCCTGCGCTGCCGGGAACACTCTTCACGGTCTGCGGAACGGCCCCAGCGTCGGGCTCGACGCCACCCGGGAAACTCGCAGCCCCCGAGTTCGGATTCGTCGCGCCGAAGCCGGGCGGCACTATGCTCTGAGGCGCCATGCTCTGAGGCGCCGTGCCTTGCGGCGTTGCGTTTTGAGTTGCGGGCACTTCCGAAGCAGGCAGCGTCCCCAGCGTATCCGCCAGGGCGGGCGCAGAGGCCATCAGCAGCGCGGCGAGCCCGGCCACGCCGAGCCCCACGCGCAATTCGGAGGTGCGCCGCGTCACGCCCTCACCCTCAACGCGGGAACTGGCCATCGGGCAGGACCTTTTCGACGGGCTGAACCGAGGGCTCCACAGATTGACCGAGATAGACAAGACCGCCCAGGATCGCGGCTACGATAACGGCGACGACTACGAGCAGGCGAATGGCGCTGTTCATCAATTTGACCTTCTGGCTGGCCCCAGCATAGCGCCGAACGGACCGTAAGTTTCCCTTTTATGTCCAGCTTGCGGCAAAATTTGGGCGCGAAACCGGCTCGAATGCTATATCTGCCCTATGGATAAGGGTCCACTCCCGGCCCCTATGGACGGTTTCGGGCAGCCGGACCCTCCGTCACGGCGCGTGGCGGCGGTGACATTACGTCGCGGATTGCTTTCAGGCCGTTAAAATGGCGGCTGGCGGCGGTTTTTCCCTGCTGGAATGAATACATTAGATCGAACGACGATGACGACCGAGACCAGACCAGAAACACCGCCTGATCCAGGCACAACAATCGACCATGACGCCTCGCAGGCGCGGCTCGCGCCGGTGCCGCTTGCCGAGCGCTCAGTCGTCCTGGTCGGCCTGATGGGCGCCGGTAAAACCACCGTCGGCCGTCGCCTCGCCCAGCGTCTCGGCCTTCCCTTTGTCGATGCCGATGCCGAAATTGAGCGCGCGGCCGGTGAAACGATCCCGGAGATTTTCGAACGCCACGGCGAGGCTGCATTTCGCGACGGCGAGCGCCGCGTGATCGCCCGCCTGCTGGAGCGCGGACCCCAGGTGCTGGCCACGGGCGGCGGCGCCTTCATGGACGAGACCACCCGCGCCAATATCGCGGCGCGCGGCATTTCGGTCTGGCTCAAGGCCGATCTCGACGTGCTGATGAAGCGTGTCGGCCGCCGGTCCAACCGGCCGCTGCTCAAGGCCGACGACCCGCGCACCGTCATGGAGCGCCTGATGGCGCAACGCTACCCGGTCTATGCGCAGGCCGACCTCACCGTCGAAAGCGTCGAAGGCCCGCATGACAGCGTGGTCGATGACGTGATCGCGCGGATCGAGACATTCAGGGACCAGGCGAAAGAGGCTATCGGATGAGCGCCGACGTAAAGACAGTACAGGTAGCGCTCGGCGACCGGTCCTATGAAATCAAGGTCGGACCGAACCTCATCACCAATGCGGGCCAATATCTGAAGCCCCTGCTGCGCCGCGCCCGCGTCGTCATCGTCACCGACGAGAACGTGGCCGCGCTCCATTTGCAGACGCTCGAAAAGAGCCTCGACGCGGCGGGCATTCGCCACGACGCAATCAGAATGCCCGCAGGCGAAAGCACGAAATGCTTTGCCGAACTCCAGCGCCTGAGCGAATGGCTGCTCGAAACGGGCGTCGAGCGCGGCGACCTCGTCATCGCATTGGGCGGTGGCGTCATCGGCGATCTCACAGGCTTCGCCGCCTCGATCGTGCGCCGCGGCGTCGATTTCGCGCAGATCCCCACCACGCTGCTCTCGCAGGTCGATAGTTCCGTGGGCGGCAAGACCGGTATCAATACGCCGCAGGGAAAAAACCTCGTCGGCGCCTTCTACCAGCCACGCATCGTGCTCGCGGATACGAGCGCGCTCGAAACGCTGCCCCTGCGCGAACTCATGGCGGGCTATGCCGAAGTTGTGAAATACGGCCTCATCAACGACCGGCCTTTCTTCGACTGGCTCGAAGCCAATCTCGATGCGATCGTTTCCGGCGATGTCGCGGCGCGCACCTATGCGATCGTCAAAAGCTGCGAATCGAAGGCGGCGATCGTCGCCGCAGACGAGCGCGAGAGCAACGTCCGTGCGCTGCTCAATCTCGGCCACACTTTCGGCCATGCGCTGGAGGCGGCGACAGGCTTTTCCAACCGCCTCGTTCATGGCGAAGGCGTGGCCGTCGGCATGGCGCTCGCCTTCGATCTCTCCGTCCGACTCGGCCTTTGCTCAGGTCAGGATGCCGTCCGCGTCCGCAAGCATCTCGAACGCGCAGGCCTTCCCTGCCGCCTCGCTGACGTGCCGGGCAAACTGCCGGACGCCGAAGGCCTCATCGAGCTGATGGGCCAGGACAAGAAAGTCGTCGACGGCAAGCTCACCTTCATCCTCGCCCGCGGCATCGGCGAGGCCTTTATCACGCGCGATGTGGACGCAGCCGCCCTGCGCGCCCTTCTCGAGGAGAGAGAGACAGCCTGATGAGCTCGCTCGGCCTCGGTCTCACCATGGCTGCCATCGTCGCTCTGCTCGGCATGTCCGGCTTTTTCTCGGGCTCCGAAACCGCGCTCACAGCCGCGTCGCGCGCGCGGATGAACCGGATGGCCGAGGAAAAGAACAAGCGCGCCAGGCTCGTTCTGTGGCTGACCGAGGATCTCGAACGGCTGATCGGCGCTCTCCTCCTTGGCAACAACCTCGTCAACATTCTCGCCTCGGCGCTGGCGACGAGCGTTTTCATCACGATTTTCGGCGATGCGGGCGTGCTCTATGCCACCGCGACAATGACAGCCCTCGTCGTCATCTTCGCCGAGGTCATGCCCAAGACCTACGCGATCACCAATACCGACCGCTTCGCCCTCGCGGTCGCGCCACTGGTGCGCATCGTTCTCTGGGTCTTCGCGCCCGTCACTGTCGCCGTGCGCTTCATCGTTCGCGGAGCGCTGAGGATCTTCGGCATAGACGTCAGCGAAACGGCCAAGGTGCTCTCGTCGCACGAGGAACTGCGCGGCGCCATCAACCTGCATCATCTGGAAGGCGGCGTGGTCAAGCGCGACCGCGACATGCTGGGCGGCATCCTCGACCTCTCCGACCTCGAAGTCGTCGACATCATGGTTCATCGCAAGAACATGACCATGATCGACGCCTCGGAATCCAACGCCATAGTCATTGCCCAGGTTCTCGGCAGCCCGCACACGCGCATCCCGCTCTGGCTGGACGATCCGGAGAACATCGTCGGCGTGCTCCATGCGAAGGACCTGCTGCGCGCCTTGGCCAGCGTCGACTGGGACCCTGAGGCCGTTCGCATTCTCGACATCGCGACCAAGCCATGGTTCGTGCCTGACACGACGCCGCTCATAAACCAGCTCAATGCATTCCTGCGCGCCAAGGCGCATTTTGCCCTCGTCGTCGATGAATATGGCGGGTTGATGGGCCTCATCACGCTTGAGGACATCCTCGAGGAGATCGTCGGCGATATTTCCGACGAGCACGATATCGAGCGCACGCGCGTCAGGCTGCAGGAAGACGGCTCGGTGATCGTCACCGGCACGGTGCCGATCCGCGATCTCAACCGCAAGCTCGACTGGCACCTGCCCGACGACGAGGCGACGACCATTGCGGGCCTCGTCATACATGAGGCGCGCGCCATTCCCGAAGTGGGCCAGGCCTTCACCTTCTACGGCTTCAAGTTCGAAATTCTGCGCCGCCAGCGCAATCAACTCGCCGTGCTGCGGATCACGCCGGTCCGCGCCAGCCAGAACGCAGCGTCCTAGCGCGCCTCGTCGGGCGTCAACGTCTTGAGCGCAAGCGCGTGGATCGGATTGCCGATCTCTTCGCGGAGAGCCGCCGTCACGAGCCTGTGACGCTCGACGCGCGAACGGCCATTGAAAGCCGCCGAGACAATGGTCACATTGAAGTGTGTCTCGCCGCCCGGCTGGTGTCCCGCATGCCCCTTGTGCCTTGCGGAATCGTCCACAATCTCCAACACCGACGGCTCGAAAGCCGTTTCCAGCTTCTGGCGGATCTTTTCAGCGACCGACACGCAACACCTCGTTAAACTCATCATCAGCGGCCGCCATGCTTCCTTGTTTTGCGGCCCGCGCCAACTCATAATTCAATCGTGAAACTGAACTCGACATATTTCGACAGCATCCGCATCGCGCCGCGCAAACAAAGCGGGCGTGAAGGCGGCCCTGCCGCGCGCGCCGACGTCAAGGGCAAGACGACGGTGCGGCGCTGCGAATGGGCCGGCTGCGGCGCCGTCGGCCTTCACCGGGCGCCCGGCAACACGGCGCGTCAGGGCGAGGAAGCGCGCAACCAGTATCGCTGGTTCTGCGCCGACCACATTCGCGAGTTCAACCAGAACTACGACTATTTCCAGGGCATGAGCGATGCCGACATTGCGGCATTCCAGCGCGATGCCCTTACCGGCCACCGGCCCACATGGGGCCTCGGCGTCAACGCTGCCCCCGGCTATGCGCGGGGCGCGGGGCCGCATCTCCACCGCGGCGCTCCGTTTCACGATGCCTTCGGCTTCTTCGGCGGGGAGATTCCCGGGGCCAAGCGGGCAGAGCCGAAGCCGGGCCGCCGCAAGCCCCGGACCCTGGAGCGGCAGGCCCTGGAAACTCTCGGGCTTGACGAGGCGGCAACCTTGAACGAGATCAAGTCCCGGTATAAGGAACTTGTGAAAAAGCACCATCCGGACGCAAATGGCGGCGACAGATCCGCCGAAGAGCGTCTGCGCAAGGTAATCCAGGCCTATGATTACCTCCGAAAGAGCGGCTTCTGCTGAAACGAAGCGGTTTTGACGGCAAGAGGGCAAGTTTGATGCCCCCCGGCCTTGCGCGGGGCTGCATAATGAGTGGAGCAGGCGTTCGGCACTTCATCGATTTCGTTAGTTGCTTGAGTACTGGGCCGCGCCGGCCGCATACAGGATTTGGGAAGCAGAGAAGATGAGCGTAGAAGTCACAGGCAGCATGTCCCAGAACGGCCCGGACAAGACCGTTTCCGTCCGAGACGTTTTCAAGATCGACATTGATCTGCAGGTCCCCGCGTTTTCGCAGTCGAATGAATATGTGCCGGACCTCGATCCGGACTATCTCTTCGACCGCGACACCACGCTCGCCATCCTCGCGGGCTTTGCCTACAACCGCCGCGTGATGGTTCAGGGCTACCACGGCACGGGCAAGTCGACCCATATCGAGCAGGTCGCCGCCCGCCTCAACTGGCCCTGCATCCGCATCAACCTCGACAGCCATATCAGCCGCATCGACCTCGTCGGCAAGGACGCGATCGTTCTGCGCGACGGCAAGCAGGTGACGGAATTCCGCGAAGGCATCCTGCCCTGGGCGCTGCAGCACCCCGTCGCTCTGGTGTTCGACGAATATGATGCCGGCCGCCCGGACGTGATGTTCGTCATCCAGCGCGTGCTCGAAGTCGCGGGCAAGCTGACGCTGCTCGACCAGAACCGCGTCATCCGCCCGCATCCGGCCTTCCGCCTCTTCTCAACCGCAAACACCGTCGGCCTCGGCGACACCTCGGGCCTCTATCACGGCACGCAGCAGATCAACCAGGGCCAGATGGACCGCTGGAACATCGTGACGACGCTGAACTATCTGCCGCATGACGCCGAAGTCGCCATCATGGTGGCGAAG